>SCSP01000395.1 GCA_004297845.1 Bacteroidota bacterium
TGCTTTATCTTTATATCAGACAACAATATTTATCATCGCTTCTCTTGTTATAGGCTCGTTTTTTTCAGTAATTAATCGCAGGTATTTTTATTTCAAAAATCAGAAATTAAACAAATGAAGTATTTTCAATCTGATAAATCTTTTCGGAGTATGTTTATTGCTCTGTTATTACTTATCTGTATAACATATTCAAACCATTTTACCAACGGATTTGAGTTTGATGATTTTCATTCTATAGCTAACAATACCTATATCCGGGATATAAAAAATATCCCCCTGTTTTTCACAGATATAAAATATTCTGGAACCAATCCGGGCAATCAGGGTTACCGCCCCCTGCTCGTTATGTCAAATGCTATTGACTACTGGTTGGCTGGTGAACTGGACCCGGTATATTTTCATGCACATATTTTTCTTTCGTATATACTTCTGCTCATACTGATGTTTTTTTTGCTTAAAAATATTTTCAGTACTGCAGGGCAGGATGAAAGCAATAGATTGCTTGCCTTGCTTGCAACAGCATTTTTTGGAGTTCACACAGCCAATGCAGAAACCATTAACTACATCTGTCAGCGGTCAGATATGGTTTCCACGCTCTGGATCATTGCTTCGTTGCTGTTATATATGCACCCCAAAGCGCGCAAATATTATCTGTATGTTCTTACGATTGCATTGGCAATTGGCTCTAAAGAAACAGGTACGATGTGCGGCCCCATCCTATTTATATATATATTATTCTTTGAAGAAAATGTTTCCCTGTTGGAATTGGTAACGTTTAAAAAACTTAAAAATGTTTTCATTGCTCTTAAAAAGTCCCTTCCGGCTTTACTGGCATCTTTTGGGATCTTTTACCTAATCCGGAGATTGATCATACCAGTAGATGAAGACTATTCCCTTGTTGCCAGCGAGTCGTCTGCTGCCTGGCAGTATTTTTATACCCAGTGGGTGGTTATTTGCCACTACCTGGGCAATTTTGTGATCCCTCTGGATCTGAGTGCTGATCCGGATTTTACGCTTTATGAATCGGTGCTGAACAGCCGCGTACTTTTGTCACTTTGTCTTTTGCTTTCATTGATTTTTATTGCATTTGTTACATCCCGTAAGAAGGAAACGCGTCCCATCGCTTTTGGAATCCTTTGGTTTTTCATAGCGCTGGCTCCTACTTCCAGTATTCTTCCATTTGGGCAGATTGCCAATGATCACCGCACTTTTTTCCCATACATAGGATTAGTAATCAGTCTTGCGTGGTGGCTACGATTGCTTTATTCCCGGTACCAAGAACAAATAAAAGCGAATAAATACCTAGGAAGAATTTTTATTGTTCTTTATTTAATGATAATTTCCCTTCATGCCTATGGCACTTATCAGCGAAATATTGTCTGGAGTTCCTCTGCAACACTCTGGCACGATGCAACGATAAAAAGCCCAAAGAATGGCAGAGCACAAATGAATTACGGCTTAACATTGATGTCTGCCGGTAAATACGAAGAAACATTGACTTATTTTAAACGTACCTTGGAACTGATGCCTTACTGGGCCTATATTCACATTAACATGGGCGTGCTTCGTGAGGCAATGGGGTTTTCTACTGAGGCAGAGCAGCATTTCCTTAATGCGATTCGTTTTCAGCCCAATGTACCGGATAGTTATTATTATTACGCACGTTGGCTGCAAAAAAAGGACAGATTGAATGAAGCGATTGCTCAGCTTCAGGAAGGTATACGAATCAGCCCCGGGCATGTGAGTATTGCTGAATATCTGAAGGAGTTGTCTTCCTCGTCTGCTGAAACAAATGAAGAAAAAATTAAAAGACTGGAAAAATCAGCATTGGATGCACCATCTGTAGATAATTATATAAATCTGAGTATACTATATTACAGGAATGATAAGTTCATAGACTGCATTATGGCTTGCGAAAAGGCACTGGAACTGAATCCGCATTCGGCTCTGGCCTATAATAATATGTGCAGTGCCTATAATGCTACAGGACAATGGGAAAAAGCAGCAGCCGCCTGTTTAAAAGCACTTGAGATAGATTCAACATTTCAACTTGCAAAAAATAATCTTAAATGGGCGCAAGGCAATCTGAAGAAATAAACAGGTAATAATTACCGGGCTCTTATTCGCCTTCATCTCCGCCCCGTGAAAATGTTTTCTCTTCTTTCAGCTCTCCAGTCTCATTGTAAAATTTCCATTTACCGTTCTTCTGGTAATCCCCCATGCTTTTATTAAAAACTAATTGTCCTTCTTCTTTGATATTGCCGTTGTCGTAGTATTCCTTACTTGTATAGATCAGTTTTTTCGTATCAACAAGTTCAAGAAGAGAAGTGGGTTTTCCGTTCAGAGTATAAAATTTACGCTGCAGATAGTAAACGCATTTTTTGTCGTATTCTTCAATGTACTCCAACTGTCCGGTTCTGAAATAATCTTCTTCTTTAATGGCGTTAGCTGTAATATAGGTTATAATGGATTTTGGTTTACCGTCATCATAGAATATATTCATTCCACTTTTGGAAAGATCCACCATTTTAAATTCGCGTTCAAGCTGCCCGTTGGGATAAAAATTTTTGTAGGCTTTCATCTGCCCGTCAATATAATATCCTTTGTGCAGCACCTTGCCATCCGGATAAAAATCTTCTATCCATCCTTGCAGCGCATATCCCTTATGATCATTTCGTGTAGAATCGCCCCCTATGCCCATATTGAGGTTCTCATAAATGTTTATGCCGTAAGTGGAATCATACACCGCTTTGAATTCATGCGTATCGCCTTTTTTTACCTGAGCGTAAAAGGAGGAGGTTGCCAGGGAAAAGCAGGCTATTGCCGGTATGTAACAAAGTGGCTTCAATATTGAAAAAATAACACAAATTTCACTCCAATAATACGGACTAAAACTAATATTTTTTTGATTATAAATATCAATGAATTCCTTTTGAGCTTAAATAACGTTCCGCGTCTAAGGCAGCCATGCACCCGCTGCCGGCCGCAGTAACAGCCTGCCTGTAATGTTTATCCTGCACATCCCCGCAGGCAAAAACGCCTTCCATATTTGTTTTAGTGGTTCCGGGAACTGTTTTTATATATCCCTGTTCGTCCAAGTCTATCATTCCCTTAAAGATGCTTGTGTTTGGTTGGTGTCCGATAGCTACAAAGAATCCGGTTATATCTAATTTTCTTTCAGCGCCTGTTTTTACATTTCTAACCAAGGCACCTGATACTCCCTGGTCTCCTAAAACTTCCACTGTTTCGTGATTATACAGCAACTCAATGTTTACTGTATTTTCGACTCTATGCTGCATTGCTTTTGAGGCCCGCAGAAAATCCTTTCTGACGAGCATATAAACTTGGCGGCATAGTTTTGAAAGATACGTTGCCTCTTCTGCTGCGGTATCTCCGCCACCCACAATAGCAACATCCTGTCCTTTGAAGAAGAAGCCATCACACACCGCGCAGGCAGAAACTCCTCCGCTGAGCTTTCTGAGTCTCTGTTCCGATTCAAGCTCAAGCCATTTGGCGGTAGCTCCGGTAGAAATGATGATGGTATCCGCCAAGATCGTGTCTTTTTCATCCACCACAACTTTATAAGGCTTAGAGGAAAGATCCACAGAGGAAACAAAAGAATAACGGATATCGGTTTTAAAACGTTCTGCTTGTTTTCGGAAATGATCCATCATCTCCGGTCCCTGGATCCCGTTAGGATAGCCGGGATAATTTTCGACTTCTGTGGTGGTCATTAATTGCCCACCCGGCTCCATGCCGGCAATCATAAGAGGTTTCAAGTCAGCGCGCGCGGCATAGATGGCAGCTGTGTATCCCGCAGGACCTGAACCGATGATGAGGCATTTTACGTGTTCACTCATAGAAATGGTTTTACCCCTGCCCTAAAGGGAGTAAGGGATTGCCTGCTCCAAAAGGATGAAGGATTTTAGTGTTTTGTTTATTTTATTCTCCCATTGTTTTTTTTGCCTTTGTCACCCTTTAGGGTCGGGGCAATTATTTAAACACAACCGTATCCATAAAAGTTCCATATCCGCACCATACTCCCAGTGCGTTTTCTTTTGGGTAAACATTGCTTGGCACCGAAGTGGGCGCAGCAAAAGGATTTCCCTGGCTGTAAACCGCCACATCCACCTGTCTGAAAAAATCAAAGGTTGCGCGTTCAATAGTACAATATTTTACGATGACTGTATCGCCAATTTTAAAATAACCTTCTTCTTCATTGTTATCGTCCGGGGCAGGAGAATTAGGAATGCTTCCACGATTATATGCAAAATCAAAACTTTGCCCGTTCACGAATTTATCATCAAATACAGAACCAATGGGTGCAATAAAAGACTGATCTTTCCCTTTTCGCATGGCAAGCCATCGGTAACAATCTCCTTCAGGCTCCGGTTCGTTGATATGTGCAAAAACAAAACCGAGTGAATCGCCTGCGTTGTTAACCTTAATGTATCTGAACCAGGTACTGTCGAGTGGTACGGGATTCAGAATACGGGTGCTGGAGGTTAAGGACTTTCCATCCACATCAATGGTTAGGTTGTAAGTAGCCCCAACTGCTCCCCATACGGCTGTATTGAAAGTGGTGTACAGGCAATAGTTGAAACTTTTCAGGGCAACTGTATCCACTCCGGTGAAAGCTGCAACGATTGGAAGCAGTGAATCGGGTAAACTTGCCGAGCAATATTCGGAAAGTGTTTCAGCGGTTGTGCCATTGGATATCTTAACAACGGCATTGTGAACGAACATATTTTGCAGGGCATTCAGATTGGTTGTGCCGAAATAGGGCATATTGTGCGTGAGAATTACAAAAGGAGGAAGCCCCGGTTCTATTTTCCCATCCACGCAGATCTTGGGTTTGGCGTCCGGGAGTTTAACCTCAATGTCTTTTTGGCAGGAAATGAAAAGCAAAATAAAAGCCCATCCCCAGCCCTTCCCTAAGGGAAGGGAGTTGCACGCGAAAGTCCTTCCCTTCGGGAAGGATTTAGGATGGGCTTCTTGTTTTATCATTTTCTAAAACTTAAAATTCCAGGTGATCGAAGGCAACACAGGGAACAACGATACCTGTTTTGCGTTCACTTTCAGGGTCCCGTCAAGGATATTGCCTTCATTTTCAAAATAAATAAAATACGGATTTTTCCGATTATACACATTGTAAACAGAAAGCACCCAACTGCTTTCAACCTTGCGTAATCCGGTCCGCGGCACCTCCTGTTCGGTAATATCGATATTCTTTTTCTTCATTTTCTTTTCCCAGCGCGCCTTTTGCCTGGCGATGGCCCTGCGCCTTTCGGGCGTGTACGTGATAGAAACATCCATGCGGTGATAGGGAGCCATGCGGAAGGAGTTCCTTTCACCGTATTCGGGGATCATTTGTCCTTCAATAAAATACCAGGAAACAGGAAGGGTTGCTGCATTGCCGGTGGCAAATACAAAAACGCTGCCGAAGGTCCACTGTCTGGTGTAATCGAAGGTGAGCGCAACGGAAACATCGTGGCGTCTGTCGTACTTGGGAGGAAATTTCTTGCCCAGATTAATGGAATCAAATTGCCGATGGGTCCAGGCCAGGGTGTAGCCGATCCATCCGGTAAATCGTCCGGTGCGCTTCTTCAGAAAAAGTTCTGCCCCATATGACCAGCCTTTGCCGAAGGTGAATGCGTTATCCACATTGTCTTTGACATTCTGATCGGGTGTGGCACCTTCCTTGAATTCGATCATGTTGTGCATATCTTTGTAATATACTTCCAGGGATGTTTCATACGTATCGTCTTTGAAATTCCGGAAGTACCCCATCGCATATTGCGTACTGAACTGGGGTTGGATGATGGATGTGCTCGGGATCCACAGATCGGTGGGAAGCGAAACCGAAGAAATGGAAGCCAGATGGATATACTGATAGTTTTGCGAAAAACTTGCCTTGACGGAAGATTTTTTATTCAGGGTGTATCGTATAGATGTACGGGGTTCAAAACCTCCGTAATCAGCCACTTTTTTTCCGGATTTGTAAAAAATCGTGTCTGTTACCAGCTGAGTGATCGGACTTTTAACATAGCGCTCATAAGGTCCCACCTGCATGAAGTAGGAATAGCGGAGTCCCGCGTTCAAACGGATATTATCAGTAATGTCGAAATCATCCCCGAAATAAACGGCCACATCGTGTGCATGAAGTTTTGGAACCTTGCCCAGATCAATTTCCACATCGCCCGCCTTCGCGCTGGCCTGGTTAGGAATGAAGGTGTGATAGATATAATTGAGACCATACTTGATGTTGTGCTTCACGCTGGGAAAATAACCGAAGTCCATTTTGAAATTCCAATCGCGGATGCCCGACATCAATTTAAAACTGAATCCGCTTTGCTCCGCACCGAATTCAAATTTGTAATCACTGAAAATTGCAGAAGTGTTCATGAAATGTTTTTTCGAGATCAGGTGATTCCATCGCAATGTGGTGGTGGCGTTTCCCCAAGGCATACTTACTTTAAATGTTCCCGCACTGCTGGTGGAGTTGCTTTTCCCGTTGCTGAACATGAACACATCTCTTCCAAAATATCCGCTGAGGAACAGACGGTCGTTATCGGACAGACGATAATTCAATTTTGTGTTCAGGTCATAAAAATAATAGGCCGAACCGCTGAACGCTCCATCTTTTTTCTGAAAGGGCTTGGAAACAATGTCAATGTAGGTCCTGCGCGCAGAAACGAGGAATGAAGAGGTATCCAGCTTGATCGGTCCTTCTATGGTAAGGCGGGATGCAATAATCCCGATCCCTCCCTGGGCATGCATCCCCTTGCTGTTACCTTCTTTCATGGAAACATCCAGCACGGATGAAAGTCTTCCTCCATACTGCGCGGGCATGTTTCCTTTGAAAAGTTCAACATTCTTTATCGCATCTCCATTGAAAACGGAAAAAAATCCGAAAAGGTGGCCAGAGTTGTACACCACGGCTTCGTCCAGCAATACCAGGTTCTGATCCGGGCCACCGCCTCGTACGTAAAAACCGGTATTTCCCTCGGTAGACTGCACACCGGGTAGCAGTTGAATGGTTTTGAGGATATCTGTTTCGCCCATGAAGGAAGGGAGAGATTTTATTTTATCGATTTCGAGCGTAATCACTCCCATTTCGCTTTTTGTTACGTTCTCATCGCTTTTTTCACCAAGTATCTCAACCTCTTTTCCTAACACTGCCTCTTCCTTCATTGAAACATTGAGGCGTATGTTTTTGTCAAGGACTATATTTTGTTTAAAATCGATAAAGCCGAGGTAATTCACGGTCATTTGATATTCTCCCTGCTCCAGCGTAATGGAAAAAAAGCCGTAGGCATTGGTAACTACGCCCTTACGCTTTTCCTCCGAGTTCTTCTTCTGAAAATAAACATTGGCTGCAATGGAATTTTCACCGGTAGCTTCCTCCTTAATGAAACCGCTGACGGTGAATTTCCTGGCTTGTGTCTGGTCCTGGGAAAATAAAACCGAGGGAAAGAGAATAACAAAGACCGCAAGGAATAATACTCTCACAAAAAATAATAAAATGGACGAACCCTGTTTCTACGCGAAAGACCATATCCCGAATTCACTCAGAATCATATTTATGTCTCCGCATAATTGGTCGGGTGGACAAGATTTGAACTTGCGACCTTTCCCACCCCAAGGGAATGCGCTACCGGGCTGCGCCACCACCCGAAAAAACCAATTTATAAAAAACGATTTACTGGGGTTAGCAAAATTAAAAATATTGTGGAACGAATAGAATAATTATTTGCTTAAACGATACCGCCATTAAGTATATTTGCAATCAACACTTTCCTTTTAGAAATGAGATACCTTCTCTCCTTGTTATGCCTTATGATAATGCTTATTGCACTGCCTTCTTTTTCACAAAATACAACTAAAATTGACTCTCTTCTTTCTCTCCTTAAAAAAGATAAAGAGGATACCAACAAAGTAAATCATCTGAATACATTAGGCTGGGAATTAAAAAACTATAATCCAGATAGCGCCATTCTTGTGGGGAATCAGTCGTTGTATTTGGCTGAAAATGTAATATTCACTCAATCTAAATCACAATCAAATGATTTTGGAATAATCAGCGGAAACGTTGGAGCTAATTTTGGTATAAATGCCATTGCTCTTGAAAAAACGGGTGTTACGGCTTATGCTGTAGCAGATGTGGCTGCAATTATGACCCATTTCCCGATAGAGTTAAATTTCGGATTATTTAAACCTCTAAGTATTGGTGCAAATTTTTCTCCCAGCAGATGGCATTTAATTGACGAGGGAATTATTTCCGGAAAATTCGCCTCATGGGGATTGAATATTAATCTATATCCTATCAACAAAAATAGATTCAATATGCAATTATCTTTA
>SCSP01000043.1 GCA_004297845.1 Bacteroidota bacterium
TATACAGAAATAATCATGTTGAATGTGTAACAAAAATTTTCATAAACAGTATAAACAACAACTAACCGCCACGAATTACACGAATTTGCACTAAGTACAAATTAGCGGTAATTGGTGCAATTCGTGGCTAAACCAACAAAATGAAAAATAAATCAACCCTCTTGCAGTGTTTAACCGCTGCTCCGAAAAAAACAGGATCAATCCTTTTGCTGACAATCTTTTTTCTTTCTTCTGAGGCATTTTCACAAAATACCTGGATAAAGAAGGCTGATATTCCAATTAGCAGATCACAGGCTGTTGGGTTTTCCATTGGCACAAAAGGGTATGTAGGAACAGGAGGACAAGAACATGCCATGAGTTTTTTGATTCTTGATGATTTCTGGGAATGGGATCAGGCGACTAATGTATGGACACAGAAAGCCAACTTTGGAGGAGGAATGAGGTTTAATGCTGTAGGATTTTCTATCGGTAACAAAGGATATATTGGAACCGGACTGGATGATCTTCTTAACCTTAAAAATGACTTTTGGGAATGGAACCAAGCCACAAATACGTGGACAAAAAAAGCAAATTTTCCGGTTAGTGGAGGAAGAAGTGAGGCTGTTGGGTTTTCAGTTGGAAACAAAGGATATATCGGAACGGGGTATGATGGCGCTAACACAACAAATGATTTCTGGGAATGGAATAAGGCAACTGATACATGGACCCAGAAAGCAAATTTCAGCGGAGCAGCAAGGCTTGACGCAGTGGGTTTTTCCATTGGCACAAAAGGATATGTTGGAACAGGGGCAAAGTCAGTTGCCGGCATCGGATATAAACCCACCGGACAGATGAATGATTTCTGGGAATGGGATCAAACTACAGACACATGGATACAGAAAGCTGATTTTGGCGGAATAGCAAGATATGGAGCAGTAGGATTTTCCATTGGAAATAAAGGATACATAGGAACAGGAAATGATGGAGGTGTTTCTGCGAGCGCCATAATAAATGATTTCTGGGAATGGGACCAGGCGGCTAATGTATGGACAATAAAAGCCATCTACCCGGGAGGTACTGGAGTGTCAAGTCCTTCAACAAACATAGGTCAGGATGTCGGCTTTTCCATAGGCTGCTACGGATATATCGGAACAGGAAAGGGGACGAAATTCGGCTACAAGGATTTTTGGGAATACACTCCCGATCCCATGCCTGCCAACTGCTGCGTTCTTGTAGCGGATATTTCAAATCCGGATACTGTTTGTATAGGCAATAATGTTTTTATCTCAGCTTCGGGCGGAACCAATTATTCCTGGAGCACAGGCGCTACTACTGCAACTATAACAGTCAATCAAAGTGTTAGTACCACTTACACGGTAATAGTGTCGGATGCCAATGGATGCAGTGATGCAGCCATTGTTACTGTTCCTGTAAAGAATTGCTGTACCGCCTCCGCGGTTATTTCCTCCGACCCCAGCAGTACTGTTTGTGTAGGACAAAATGTGTTTATCTCCGCTTCGGGAGGCACAACGTATTCATGGAACACAGGCGCTGCGGGCGCTAATATAGTGGCGGCTCCCAGCGTTACCACTACTTATTCCGTAATGGTAACCGATGCCGCGGGATGCACCGGCATAGGTACACTTACTGTTCCGGTAGATCCTGGCTGCACAGCAACCGGCATAGCTCCGTTTAACGCAGATGCGCTTCAGGTGGCAGTATGGCCCAATCCTTCTAATGGAGAAATTAATTTGAAAGTCAATCAATTTGAAAATTTGAAAATTGAAAGCATCGAGATATGCAATGTATTTGGGGAAAAGATTTATCCGGCTGTTAATTTTCAAATTAACCAATCTTCAAATTTTCAAATTGATTTGAGTTCTCAGCCCGATGGCGTTTATTTTCTGAAACTAAAAACAGGCGATGCCACAATCAATGAAAAGATCATTATACAGAAATAATTTACAATGCTGATAAATTTACTTATTTCTTCCCGCTTATTTGCAGATGTCAAAACTCACTTTTATCGCCTCACCCCCTGCCCCTCTCCTCAGGAGAGGGGTTGTGAGTTTTGACATACACACCGGAACAACGTGTTTCATCGTGTATCGGGATTACCTTGGGTCTTGGAATTTGGGACTTGAGATTTCTCCTCTGTTAGCAATTATGTTTAAAAGTACAACGAACTTTCCTTTAAGAAGATTGTATTCTTCCCTATCTTCGCGGCAAAGCCATCCCTTCGGGAATACTATGGGAAGAAAAAGGAAACCTGTCTTAAAAATTATCTTATCGATCCTCCTGAATAAATATTTCATTTCCGTTCTGTCGGTGGCTGTTTGGGTTGCCTTTTTTGACAAGAACGATCTCTTCTCCCAATATGAACTCACCCAAAAGCTGAAACAACTTAGAACGGAGGAAAAATATTATCAGGCTGAAATAGAGAAAAACAAAAGCGACATGAACAATCTTCGCACCAATCCGGCCAATCTCGAGAAATTCGCGAGAGAGAAATACCTGATGAAAAAAGATAATGAGGATATCTTTGTGATCGTGAAGGACACAATCAGGGACAGCAGCGGATCCCATAAGAAAGGTTGATCGGGACGAAGATATATGAACCTATTCTCTACCTGTGCTCCCCAAAAACCTTTCGCATCACATCCGCAATCTCACCGAGTGTCGCGTGATTCTCTACGGCTTCCAGGATGCGGGGCATGAGGTTTTGTGTGCCGGCAGCCGCCTGTTTCAATCCCAAGAGTGCGGCTGTTACTTTTAAATTATCCCTATTCTCCTTTAGATTCCTGATCTTCTCAGCCTGAACCTTTCGAATGGAATCGTCAATGGAGAACAGATCGCCCTGGGGTCTTTCTTCAACGGTGAATTTATTCACACCCACAATTATCTTCGTGCCTTTCTCAATATTGTCCTGATACTCGTACGAAGAACGCGCTATCTCGTTCTGCATGAAGCCCTGCTCAATGGCCGCCACTGAACCGCCCATGGCATCAATGCGTTTGATGTATTCCCATGCCTTTGCCTCTACCTCATCGGTAAATGCTTCTGCAAAATAAGAACCGCCAAGCGGGTCAACGGTATCGGGAACACCGCTTTCATGTGCAATGATCTGCTGGGTCCGGAGGGCGATGCGTGCTGCTTCTTCGGTAGGCAGGCTCAATGCTTCGTCATATCCGTTTGTGTGTAAAGACTGTGTACCACCTAAAACGGCAGATAAAGCCTGTATTGTTACCCGTACAATGTTGTTCATGGGCTGCTGTGCGGTGAGGGTACTTCCACCCGTTTGCGTGTGAAAACGCAGCATCATGGCGCGTTCATCCGTGGCACCCAGGTCTTTGGTGATCTGAGCCCACATCCTCCGTCCGGCACGGAATTTTGCCACCTCTTCGAACAGATTATTATGTGCGTTAAAGAAAAAAGACATTCTTTTCGCGAAAATATTTATGTCCAATTTTCTTTCGAGCGCAGCCTTCAAATACTCTTTTCCATTCGCAAGTGTGAAGGCAAGCTCCTGCACCGCTGTGGCTCCAGCTTCCCGTATGTGATATCCAGAAACAGAAATGGTATTCCATTTAGGAACTTCCTTTTCACAGTACTCAAAAATATCCGTGATGATACGCATGCTGGCCTTGGGCGGATAAATGTAAGTGCCACGGGCTGCATATTCCTTCAAAAGATCATTTTGTATGGTTCCGGAGATTTTTTTGATGTCTGCCCCTTGTTTTTTTGCGAGCGCAATGTACATGGCAAGCAATATGGATGCAGTAGAGTTGATGGTCATGGAAGTAGTAATATCCTCCAGCTTTATTCCATCAAACAGAATTTCAATGTCACGCAACGAATCTATTGCCACTCCCGATTTTCCTACTTCGCCTTCTGCCAGCGCATGATCAGAATCGTACCCTATTTGCGTGGGCAGGTCAAACGCGACAGAAAGACCGGTCGTACCGTTTGCCAGCAAGTATTTGTAACGTTTATTGGATTCTTCGGCAGTGGAAAAACCGGCATATTGCCTCATCGTCCAAGGCTTTCCCCTGTACATATCCTTCTGAATGCCGCGGGTGAAAGGGAATTGCCCGGCATCTTCTTGAGGAAGTTGGGTTAAAGGTGTGGAAGCGGGAGTGTATATCCTTCGTATTTCAATTCCGGAATCGGTACAGTATTTTTTGGCTTCGCTCATATTTTTAAAATGGACGTTGGGTGAAGGGTGTGGAGGCTGGGTGTATCCCGCTTCCACACCCTACAACCACCTTCCGGATGTTAAGAGGCAAAGATAGAAAGAATGGGAAAGGATGTTTGGCAGAACTTACCGGATCACGGTAACTGTTCCGACATAGGTATGCTCGTCTTTCAGAATATTTTTCAAGTGTACTTTCCACACATACACATCTTCCTGCACAGTCACACCGCTGCCCCCGCTCAGATTCATCCCTCCTCTTACAACCTTTCCGTCCCACACGCACGGAGCGGCCTGGGGCAGGTCCAACACATCGCAATGGAACACCAAATTGCCCCATCGGTCAAAGATCCACATTTCATATTGGAGAATTCCAATTCCAACGCCAAAAAAAACATCGTTCTTATCATTTCCATTTGGTGTGAAAGCGTTGGGAATATAAAATGTCCATTCCTGAATGCATAGTTCCTTTCATGCCGTATCCATGCACCCGTAATTATCCACAACCACCAGGGAAACAACAAAATTTCCGGTATCAGTAAATAAATAGGTCGGATTCTGAGCCGAAGAAATTGCGCTATCGCCAAAATTCCAAAACCAGTTTGTAATGCCTGAGAAAGAATGATCGGTGAAATCAACGGGGGTTCCAAGGTCAATGCAAGACGGAGGAGAATACGAAAAAGCTGCCGTAGGGCGGGGAAAAACGATAACCGGTTTTGAACCGCTGCTTACACAGCCATTGCTTCCCGTCACTGTAAGCGTTACAGAATAAGTTCCTGCGGCTGTATAGATATGCGCAGGATTTTGCAGCGTGGAAGACGCAGAACCATCGCCAAAATTCCACAGCCATCCCATAACGCTCCCCCCGGGAGAAACAGAGAGATCTGTAAAGGAGGTAGGCGTATTCACGCAGGCGCTGTCGGGAGAAAAATCAGGAACAGGAGAAGGATAAACAGTGAGCACCTGCGTAACAGTGTCCTTGCACCCTCCGGCCGATGTAACGTAAAGCGTAACGGTATAATTTCCCTGCGAAGGATACGTGTAGGTGGGATTTTTAACCGTGTCGGTGGCACCTGCATTTCCAAAATTCCAGAACCACTGAGTAGCAAACATTGACGCATCCGAAAAAATCACAGGATTGTTGGTACAGCCCAGCGTGGCAACAAACGAAGCGGTTGGAATCACAAACACCGTAACCGGAAGCGAAACAGTATTCTGACAGCCGCTGTCAGAAGTGGCGGTGAGCAGTACATTAAATATTCCACCCGCGGAAAATATATGCGTAGGATTTTGCGAGGCAGAAATATTATTAACGCTCGAATTCGGATCACCGAAATTCCAGGACCAGGTGGCGATGTTGCCGGTTGCGATGAAAGAGGAATTATTGAAAGTGGTTGTATTACCAAAACAAATAGAATTCGAAGTAAAACTTATCGCGGGCAGAGGATTCACAACCAATACATGCTGCACAGTATCCCAGCAACCGCTCGCGTTGGATACGATCAGGGTAACCGTATAAGTTCCTGCGCTGGCGTAGATATGACTCGGATTCTGAATCGAGGAAATATTATTGGATCCGGACGAAGGCTCTCCAAAATTCCATGACCAGGTGGCTCCCGCGAAAACCGACTGATCGCTAAAAACAGTTGCATTGGTGAGACATTCATTAGGCGCACTAAAGGCCGCCACCGGTTTGGGAAAAATAGTGACGAGCTGGGTTGAAGACATAGTACAACCATTCGCATCGGTGGCTGTGAATGTATAGGTTGAAGTGGCCGTTGGAGCTATAACGATGGTGCTTGTGGTACCTGAAGGAGGATTCCAGGAGTAAGAATATCCCGCAACACCGCCCTGAACCGATCCATTGAGCGTAACACTTTGCCCGAAACAGGTACTGGGAGTTCCGGAAATTGCTGGAATCATGGCCGGGGGTTCCGTGATCGCCAGCGTATTTGTTAAAGTACAGCCGTTTGCATCTGTAACGACAGAGGTATAATTCCCTGCTGTTAATCCCGATGCTAAGGAAGAATTTCCTCCGTTCGGATTCCAGGAATACGTATAGTTCGGGGTTCCTCCCGAAACAGTTACCGCAGCGGTGCCCGTGTTTCCACCGTTGCATGACACATTAGTTACCGTTGAAGTGGAGGCAGTAAGAAGTGGGGGTTGAGTAATGGCAACAGTCTTTGTGGACGTACATCCCTGAGTATCTGTGAGGGTCATCGTATAACTCCCGGCTACCAGACCGGAAGAAGAGGCTGTAGTTTGCCCGTTACTCCACTGATAAGAATATCCGGGCGTTCCTCCGGAATAATTGACTGAAGCACTCCCATTATTTCCACCGTTGCATAAAACATTATTCTGAGCGCTGGTAGTTCCGGTCAAAGCGGTAGGTTGGGGAATTGTAACAAGATCATAATGCACGCACCCCGATGAAGAGGTGGCTACCGTGTATGTTCCGGCTGAAAGTCCGGTAGCTGTAGAAGTAGTTTGTCCATTGTTCCATTGATAGGTATAGGGTAGTACCCCGCCTGAAGCATTGGATGTGGCACTGCCGTTTGCTCCGCCAAAACAAGTAACGGTTGTAGAAGAAACTGTAACAATGGGCAAGACATTGGAAATTGGAATGCTTAATGTGAAAGGACATCCGCTCGCATCCCCTATTGTGACTTGATAAATACCGGGAGCAAGACCTGTAGCCATAGTCGTAGTTTGTCCGTTGAGCCATTGATAAATATAACCGGGAGTTCCTCCTGCCGGCAACACGGTACCGCTGCCATTTGCCAGCGAACAGGTTGCAGGACTGGTAGTATAAGTTGCTGTTAGCTGGGGTGGCTGAGTAATTGTAACTGTAGCCGTTATTTTACATCCTGCAGAATCCGTAACTGTCAAAGAATAATTTCCTGCCGTTAATCCTCCTGCCGTGGCATTACTTCCACCGCTTGGAGTCCAGGAATATGAATAGGGCGTTATCCCGCCTCCAATGCTGGCTGTAGCTGTTCCGTTATTCCCGCCAAAACAAGTAATGTTTGTCGCTGTCACACTTGCGGTAAGAGGAAGAGGAAAATTCACCCGGATCGTATCGCAGAATTTTTTATTACATCCGTTTGTTACGGTTCCGCACACTTGATAATCTATGTAAGGCGGATATCCCGTTTGAGGAGTGACCCAGGTTGAATCACATCCGCTTGGGCAACTGAGATAACCGTTATACGATCCGGGCGGTCCAGGAAGAATGGATGTCCATACGATGGTTGAGTCCTCGAATCCATACGTCCACATCAATGCACTGCAATTCTGGCTTAATGAAAC
>SCSP01000396.1 GCA_004297845.1 Bacteroidota bacterium
CTTGATGAACGAAGACGCCATCACGGTTTTCCCACCCCGTGCCACGATAAGCAATTTGTGTAACGAAATACAGACCGCCGGATTCTTGCTTAACAAGGATTCTCTTTGAAGAACCAGGGAATTCGTAGAGACATCCAAGTTCCAGCTTGTCTTGTGCCCGCCTATCGAACTTTATCAAACAGCAAGCAAGTTCTGGCAGAAGACAGAGGGGCAAAAAAACCCTGTGATCCGCGGAGGTCCTGGTCCTACGATTGCTGCAATTGAATATCGAGAGGCTCAAGCATCTATTATCGTAGTTGCCCACGTCTTCGTATTCAAGCAGGCTAATTACTAGCTTTTGCCCGTAGGACTTAACGGGCAGAAAGGTTAAAAGTCTCGTCGCCTTTTCCAGAGACCGTCTCAGGCCAATACCATGGTAATAAGCCATTGTTCCCCCCCTCGACAATGATTTGATTTGTAAACGAACATTTCTACCAAAACAAGATATCACAATATATATTATCTGTCAATTCGATCTGGTAATGTGCACACACATATGGCGGTTTCCCCTAAACTGGGGATATGGCAATATGTATGGCTAAAACAATCAAAGAAGAACGGTTAAGATGGGTGCTACCCATCATGACCGGAACAATCAAGCTGATCGATGCGGCAAGGGTCTGCCCCTACAGCAAGCGAAGCCTTGAGCGCTGGGTAGTAGCATATCGAAAGCATGGAGAAGAAGGCCTTGAGCCGCTATCAACCGAGCCAAAGAAATATCGTGTTGAAACTTCAATCAGAATCAAGGAGCGAGTCATTGAAATCAGAAAAAAGACCCGGAAGTGCGCCAGAAAGATACACTGGCAGTTAGCAAAAGAAGGAATCAATATACACGAGAGAACAGTTGGCAAGATTCTTAAAAAAGAGAACTTGGTGCGCAGATATCGTATCAAAAAGATTAAATACAAGTATATTAAAGCGGAACGGAAGCCCGGAGAGTTAGTTGAGATTGATGTAAAGTTTGTACCAGGAAAGATAGCCGGTAAGCGATATTTTCAGTATACAGCCATTGATACCGCCTCTAGGTGGAGGCATATGGAAGTATATGACGAACAAAATGGTTGGAATTCAAGGTTGTTTTTAATGGAAGCAATGCAAAGATTTGGACATCGGATACAAGCGGTTAAAACAGACAACGGCTTCATTTTTACAAATCGATATTCCGGCACTTACAAGCGATTAGACTTAATGCCCAGAGGAGTACATTCCTTTGACCAGTTCTGCAACGCTAATGGCATTCTTCATTACCTGATTGACCCGGGAAAGCCTGCTCAGAACGGCACAGTAGAGAGAAGCCACCGAGAAGACCAAGAAAAATTCTATGAGCAGAATGTATTTAAAGACTTCGACGATTTGAAACGAAAGTTAAAAAAGTGGAATATGTATTACAATGATCTTGAGCACTGCGGATTAAACGGCAAAAGCCCGAATGAATTTCTAAGAGAATACTGATTAACTAATCCGCCATATGTGTGTGCCTAAAACAAAATAATTACACCTTATCTTCCCATTCCATTCCTTGGATTTAATGGTTATCTCGCAGAAATTCTTCAAGTTTAGGAATAATTTTTTCTTGTTCAAACCCTAATTGTAGTTTTTTAATCTCGTCCAATTTCATCCACTTCATGTCTGCTCCTTCGTGTAATACTGGATTCTGGTCGGCATCAGGCGTGCAGACAAATACTTTCGCACTTACTCCGTAAGATAAATCATGTATCATCAATTCTTTACAATCTTCGGCATCCATATCTAATTCATATTCTTCCTTAATTTCTCTGATGATAGTTTTTATTTCATCTTCGTCTGGTTCTACTGTTCCTCCCGGGAAACACCAGGAATTCTGATAACGTTTAGAATCAGCATCCCTAAGTTGCATCAGAATTTCTTTTGATGGCCGAACTATTATGAACGTTGCTGCAGTTACTCTATTCATATCATTTCTATTTCCCCTGATACTTTTTATATTTCTCACCAAACATCACGATAATAGTTTTTTTATTGATTTTATTATCTCACGATACTCCCCGGGGGGACCTCTGTTTCGGGATATAATAAGACGGGACGTCCATCCACGTCGGCGGCGATTATCATTCCTTCGCTGTCATAACCCCGTAACTTGCGTTTCGTAATATTTACCAGGACTGGCACTTCTTTTCCTATCAGAATCGATGGGTTCGTAAAGAATTCCCCTATTCCGGCCATAATTTGTCGCTGGTTATTGCCCAAATCAAAAACAAATTTGATAAGTTTATCAGACCCAGGGATTTTTTCGGCCGAGATAACTTTACCAATCCTAATTTCTATTTTTTTGAACTCATCGAGAGTAATCATATTTTGATGTTATTTCCCATGACACTTCTACTGTTTTAATGATATACCGCACGGATTTTCCTTATTTTAAGCCGTTTTTCCGTTCGTGGTAC
>SCSP01000397.1 GCA_004297845.1 Bacteroidota bacterium
TCGTTAAGGTCAAGTGCAATCACTTTTGCTCCGACTATTTTTGCGATGAGAGCGCCATAAACTCCCACACCGCCCACACCGATCACAATGGCCAGATCACCCGCTTCCAGTTCTGATTTTTTCACGACCTGATATGGAGTGGAAATTGCATCGGCAATCACTGCCAGATGCTCCAGCGGATATTTTTTCAAGACATTGTCGGGGACCGGGCATAAAAATTTTGAAGGCACTTTGATATGAGAAGCAAAACCGCCCTGAAAATCATTCCCCGGCATCATTTGGCTTCTGCAAATGTTGCTTCTTCCTTTTTTGCATAATTCGCACTCTCCGCAAGGAAGCACTGCCGGAATGATCACGGATTTATTCAACCATTTTTTATCTCCTCCAATTACTGTTCCGCTAATTTCATGACCGAGTGTGAGGGGTAAGGCATGTTTTGTCTGAACTCCGTAGTGCCAGAAGCTGAGGTCGGTATGGCAAACTCCGCAGCCGGCAATTTTAACTAAAACCTCTCCCTCTTTCAATTCAGGGTAATTTTCTTCAGTAAGTTTGAACCCTTTGTCTGGTTCAATCATTTGCCATTGATATAGTTTATTATTGTTCATTAGCTGCTTTTATTTGATGGTTTTTTTAGTTTTCCTTATAGGAAAAACCTTATATATACATGCCTTAAAAATAATTTTTTTGGTTTTGTGTTTCATTCCCGTCTTACTTTCGATTTTTTTTCGATATTGGTCTGCTTCTTGTTTTGTTCTAAAGGGATAATTTAAATCGTTCATATTTTTATGTTTAGTTGTTTATATTTTCAAACAAATTCGGTTGAACTCTTTCCCTGTTCAGTTTGTTTTATGAATGATACTGATTGTGTTTTTGCTATTAGTGCAGCTCCATAAGACACAACATACTGTGGTTCTTCCAAAACAACCACCTTCTGATGAAATTTTTCTTCGAGAAGCGTTTTAAGGAACGGATGATGTGCAATCACTCCTCCAATCATTACTACAGGAACCGATGGGTCAATTCTCATTTTTGCCACACGATTTCCGATAGAGAGATAAATTCCTTTAGCCAGATTATCAATCGGCACTCCGTCAAAAATCCATTTCATGATTTCTGTTTTTGCGAACACGGTGCAAAAACTGTTCAACTCCTGTTTGTATTCCGATTGAGAAGCAAGGCGGCTCATTTCTTTTATGTCAAGTCCCGCACGCTCGGCAATTTCAGTAAGGAACGCCCCGGTCCCTGCTGCGCATTTATCATTAAGATAAAAGTTCTCCACCCTCCCTTGTTTATCGCAGCGAATTACTTTGATGTCTTCTCCGCCTATGTCAAGAATGTTTTTTTCTCCATGCAATAGTTCGTTCGCTCCTTCGGCAGCGCAGTTGATTTCTGTTTTCACAATGTCAGCGTCTGGAAAGTTTTTTCTTCCGTAGCCTGTAGCACAGGAAAATTTCACGGGAAATTCTCCGTGGATGGCATTAATAATGTGCTTTGCTGCCACCTTGTCCTTGTTCAGTGTTTTCAGTATGTATCTGAACACAATGTTTTTATCTTCATCAATAACTGTGAACTTGGTATATGCCGAACCTAAGTCTATTCCCATAAAACAATTTCCTTTTGGACTTTTTTGTGTTTTCAGATTGAGTTTTGATTTTTGTCCGGTTATTGCCGGTGAAGAAACCTGTGATAGAAGATTTTTCTGTGTCATGGCTTTCACCATATTCACCATGGAAAGGTTGAGGGGTGTGCGGATATAATGTTTTCTCCCGTACTCCACAATTTTTCCGTTCAGGTAATCAATCTCCGTTTCCCGATTATTCATTAAATCTCCGGCAAGAGAGGGGTAATGATTGCCTCCTTTTTTCAGATATCGGAGACAATTTCTTATAAAGTCGTCCGGGAACCGAATTTTTTCTGCTTCGGCAACCTCAACTGCTTCTTCAATAATTTGTTCGACTAATTCAATCGTATCGGGAAAAGCCATTGCTTCCGCCATTGTGAAGCGACCGATCCCGCAGAGCGCGCTGAGCGATGCATTGAGAATAGTTTTTTCCCATGTGCGCTTTGCTAATTCAAACGATGAAATTGATTCTGTTTGAAGTTGAACGCTGTTCAGCAGAGAAGAAATTTTATCTGCAACATTTTTTTTGCGCTCGTCAAGCGAAGCAATATAATTTGGCGGATTGAAAAAAGTAACCTTTGCCGTGTTTGGCGCAGAAAGATTTCCTGCAAAATTGATGACCATCCTCGCAATTCTGCTTTCTCCGAGTTTTTCCGAAAGCATATTCTCCACATCAATTCCATTTTGAGCGGAAATAAAAAATGAAGTATTGTTTTCAGAAATTTCTTTCAAAACACTTTCCACCTGATAGGTTTTCAGTGAAATGAAAATATAATCCGGATTTTTCTGAAGAAGTTCCGCTCCGCTGAAATAAATATTTTCAAACTTCGCTTTCTTTTGAATTGCATTTTCAAGCAGGATTCCTTCATTCTTAATCTGGTTGGTTTTTATTTTGTCATTGTCGCAGATCAACACATCGCAGCCCGCCTCCCGAAAATGTACAGCAAGGATCATCCCTACGGGACCCAGCCCGATGATTCCAATGCGTATTTTTTTTTCACTCATAGTTATTTTTTTATACGCCAATCACCCATTGCATGATAAACAGGTTATTAAAAATCCGATTCTGACCGATGGGCTTGGGCGATAAATTTGTTTGAAAAGAAAATTTTATTGCAGAACGGATATCCATCCAGTAAACGGCACCTGCCGTCCAGCGTGTTTTTGTTACATCCCATAAGGCAAAACAAGGTGTGTTCAGCACATCGTATCGTAAAATGTATTCTGTGTTTTTTATGAATTTTCTTGAAGCATCGGGACGATAGGAAACAGTAAAAAAATATGTTTGACTTTCATTCTTAAAACGATACGTGGAATCACTCAGGTTAACATCTTCTGCGGGCACACTAAGCGTGAGTATAGGGTCGGCTTTGTAATACACTTTATCCGCTGTAATCACGTTGTATTGCCCTTTGATATCAATCGTCCCTTTGATGGGTTTGATGTAATCATGAAAAGAAATATCAACGCCATAAAGCAGGGCATCCACTCCTGAATAGGAGGTTGCATCTTGTCCGACTTTAGCCCGCTGACCGAACAATCCTATTTCCAAAGTTGAATTTGGAACAGGCAGCAAACCAATTCTTCCTCCTGCGGCTTTGTTTTTATTATTATCAATCAAGTTTGAATAAGAAAGTTTTCCCGCATCTGATCCGGATTCAATCAGAGAGGGTCCGTTGGAAACAGATAACGCATAGTGGATTTTAAATTTCCGAATGGGAATTTCTCCGCTTGCCTGAAATCCAAAATCTACTAAAGGAATTGCCGCATCAGCGTGTCCCATTCCCAGCGGAGCATCGGGCAACTTATTTTGCCAGGGGAGATGAAGCCGTTCAGGATAAATGCCAAAAGAAGCCGGAATCATTCCACCGGTAATGGTCAAATAGGGATTAAAATAATAAACCATGTTTGCATAATAAAGCATGATGCCCGCCCCGTTGCTTGTTGCAGTTGCTGCAGAGGTAGAGGTAGAGGTGGAGGCGGAGGCGCCTCCGTGATTATGTCCGCCTGAGGATGTTCCTGTTGACGCAGTTGCAGACTGATTGGAATGTAAATGGCCTCCTCCCGCGCTAAGATGCATGTGTAGCACAAAATATAACCGCTTGTCAGGTTGATAGAGAAATACGGGCATGAATCCTGCTTCAAAGCCGGCTGAATCGAATTTACTTCCCATGATTATGTTAGTAAAAGCAGATCCGGTGAAAAGAAATTTTTTTCTTTCGCTTTGGGTTGTGTCGTTCCGGCTCTCAGGAGAAGAGCAACATTCAGGCAGCGGAGCAGAAGAAGATTCTTTTTTATTCTTCTTAATGGAAACAGTGTCTGTATTTCCGGACTGGGCAAGGCAGTAGGCAGCAGGCAACAGGCAGAAAGCACTAATGATCAAAATCTTCAAATCAAAAGGTGAATTTTTTAGATATGTGTTTTTTTTCAGCATAATTTATTCCTATTCCGAAAGCGGTATTCTCACAGTGAGATTGTCATCGCGCTGGGAACGCTTTATCTTCAGTGGCATTCCGCCTGTTACGCGAGCGCCCAAAGCACTCCATGTACTGTCAAATGCCACGGCATATACAAAGTATTTTCCGGTTTTCAGCCCTTCTATTTTAATGAACTCCTCACGCGGGGTGCCGACAAAAAAAGCATCATAATCGCTTGGTTTTGTGCCGGGGAATTCATCTGCATTATATTTCAGAAAAACCGTATCAGGGTATCCGATATGATTGATGATGACATTCCCGTGATGTTCGGAATAGACCGTGAGCGTGGCGTTTCCACCCAAGCCCGCATCCTTGCGGCAGGATGAAATCAGCAGGCAGCAGGCAAAAGCCAGAAATATGGGAAGAATGCATTCCTCATTCCATTTTTTATTCGTAATTCGTTTCATTCGTAATTCGTAGCGTTAATGATGATGCCCCATGATTGCCCCAAAATACGGGTCAACCGAGAGTTCCGGTTTTAAGCCGGGAATAAGTTCAAGCGTGTTTAAATCAATGGCAGTCATATATCCGTTTCTTCCCGCACAAGCCGAAGAATGATGCGGGGGCGGTCCATCGCTTGCAATATTTCTGTGCAGTATCCAAACTTTTCCTCCATTCACATCAGGTATAACTCCGTGCGGCTGCCAGCCGGTATGTATGTTTTTTATGAAGGCATGTGTCTTGGCATTGATGATGGTAACACATCCCATTTTTCCCGGGATAGTAACATCATCATTGGGAGAGATGACAAAAAGATAATCGCCTGCATAGTGCGGCTCCTCGGGAGCTTTGCCGGTGGGGACAGCAGTTATCAGAGCATCGGTAGAAGCATTAAAGAATCGCACCTCATTAGATCCCACACAACTAACTACATATTCCGTTCCATCGTCCGAAAAGTGAATTTCATGCGAATTGTAACCCGGCAGAATGGATAGTTGATTAAAATCAGGATTATAAATATCTGTAACATCAATTTTATAAATGAAATTTCCGGGCTGAGTGGTTACATAGAGGTAATTTCCTTTCATGCCGGTTCCGTGAGGATATTGCAGCAAGCCGGTACCCTGGTATTTTATCAGCAGGGTCATGTTTTCCAAATCCACCACGGCAATGGAGCCATTTGCATTCCAATCCACTACGAAAGCGCGTTTTCCATCCGGAGCGATTTCAAATGTGCTCCATTGTCCGGATCCAATATTGCATGTGCCAATTAATGCACCATCGCTGGCGCGGAATTTCTGGAATACATTGCCTGCAAAAAAACTTACATAGAAATATTTTTCATCAGGCGAGATATTAATAAAGTGAGGGGATTCAATGGAGGGGCTGGTTCCTATATCAACACAACGCATGATTAGCCCGGTTTCGGCATCCATGATGTAAATATTGTCGCAACCTTGGTTAACCACAAACATTTTAGTTCCCTGATAATTGTTCCATTTTATCAGTCCACTATTGGCGGGCGCTCCGTTGCTTATCCAATTTTTTATAGCAATCACTTCGTCTCTTGCCATCGGAGTTTCATTGGGCGGCATGGAGGGAGGAACCATAGGCCCTAAATCACTGTATGTATTTATAAAATAGGTTAGGAAACTATAATCGGGACGATAAGGAATAACAGCCGTATTTCCATAGCGGCTGCCATTAAACAAACTTGTCCATGTTTCGAGCGAAAGCCCTGCGGCCGCATCTTTGCTTTGTTCCGTATGACATCCGGTAGTGGCACACTTGTTCAACATGATTTTTCCCACTTCGGGCGGATAGCCCTTGTAATCATTGCCTTCTTCTTTTTTGCATGCGGAAAAGAAAATACAAACAACAGGAAGTAGTATGTATACTATATTCCTCACGCCCTTACTTTTTGTCTTTCAATCTGTTCTATAAATGTTTCAATCTTGGTGATGCTTTGTCCTTCAGAGAAAAATCTCAGATCACACAAATCTCCCTCAACCACCAAATAGGGAATTCCTGTTTCTTCCTTTAACCGCTGAGGCATTCCGAACTTTGCGTTGGAATTATTGAAACAGGTTTTTGTATCGTGAAACAAAATTCCATCGCATTTATATTCACTCAGCCAGTTCTTCAGTATTTTCATTTTTGCTTTCTCGCTGCGGTTGATGAAGATTTTTGTGTATGCCAGAGCAGATGATTCAAATGGTTCCTTCTCGTCAAATTCGTCAAATACCCAACTGCTGCAATAGGTTGACGCAACTACTGCGGTGTTATTCTGAACAAATAAATCAGAAAGCATTCTGATTTTTCCCCAGATGGGCATCCCTTCCCAAAAAATTCTGCACTGCTCATTTTTTACCGCGCCAATTTTACTTTGAACATTTTCTTTTAATTCTTTCAGGAGTATTGAATAATAATCCTTTGCCTGCTGAGTTCCGCGCATCACTACAATCGGTCCCATGTGAATTACTCCATCAAAGAAACTTAGTGGCGCAGGCGAAGATATAGAAGTTTTTAGAACATCCTGCCAAAGGCGAGTTGCTTCTTTACTTAGTTTTAATGTGTGGCGAAAGCTGTCAATGTCAAATTTATTTCCGCTTGTATTTTCACAGACAGGGATAATTTTTTTATGCTGGTCAACCACCAGGGCGATTTCTTCTTTTGAAACTTCATCTGCATAGCGCGGTGGATGGATTCCCGCAATGGGACAGTTAAATTCCTTCGCAAAAAAATTAAACCAATCCTGCACTTCACGGCATTGATTGGTGTTGTACACAATCAAATCCGGTTTGGGAATTCCTTTCAGTCCATATTGCTTTTTCAAGGGCGATTCTCCTTTCAGATAGGCACCGATGTCACTGGTAGTATAAGAACAAACATGATTGGAATAACCGCATTTGGCAGATTCAGGAATAAAATCCATGGCGGTTCGTGTCGCTCCCAGCAAGGCTCCATGATTTTCCGGGAAATAAACTTCAAAACCGAATGAACGAAGCAACTCAACGGGCCCAACACTGGTGCACCAGGCAATTTTTTTTGCTTGTTTGAAACCTGCAAAATAATCTTTCATCACTTTGCGAAGCAACTCTGATGATCTTATTTCGTACATTTTTAGACTTCAACTGGTTTTCTCGATAAATTATTTTCCGTGTCGAGCTTGATGATATATACTTCCTCGCTTACCTTGTTTTTAGATCCGTATAGATTTTCAATGTGCGCCTTATATGTTTCCATCACCTTTTTAGGAGCAATTTTCATGGAAGGTGTAAGTGTATTATTTTCAATGCTCAGCTCATCGTCAATGACCATGGCGTATTTGATTTTCGAAAACTTTTGTCCCAGGCCGCAATTGGCATCGTGCAGGCAACCCCGCAGGCATTTTCCCAGATCGTTAATGCTTCGCGGACAGAAGCAGCCTTCTTCGGGCGATAGCTCATAATCAGGGTGATCCAGCATTTTTTTGTTCGGGAATAGGATGGCAACTGGGTACTCGCTCCCTCCGCCTACAACCATGGCGTACATTACGTAATGGCATTTGGTCTGGATCAGACCTTCCAGTTCGGTGGGCACTACTTTTTCCCCATTCGTAAGTTTGAAGATGCGGTCTTTACGCGAGATCAGTTTTAACCCGGAGGCGGTGATTTCCCCCACATCCCCGGTGCAATACCATCCATCCTCTGTAAATATATTTTTGTTTGCCTCGTCATTTTTGTAATACCCTTTCATCACATTCGGTCCCTTGATCTGAATTTCGCCATCAGCCGCAATTCGTATACTCACTCCTGGAATCGGCTTCCCAACTACACCGCTTACGCGCTTGATAGTTGGATCGGTAAGTGTGCAACAAGGCGAAGTTTCTGTGAGTCCCCATCCTTCGATCACCGGAATACTTCGTTTTTCAAATTCGTCAGATATGTTTTTTGGAAGAGCAGCAGCAGCGGTAAAAACAAATTTCAGGCTTGAATGAAAAAAGGTTTCTTCAGCGGAATTGTCGGATTTTGTAAGTTCTATCAGAGATTGGTAAACTTTAGGGACGCTGAAGAATAGCGTTGGTTGCACAAGTTTCCAATTCTCCAAGATTTGCGTTGGGTCTTTGCCATATCCGGACTCAAGAAACATAGTGGCGCCCGTATAAAGTGCCGTGAAGCGTTCAAAAATTCCACCGAAACTATGATGCCAGGGCAGGTATGAGAGAAATCTGTCGTTCTCGTTGAGATTCCAGATACGCTCAATGCCTGCCTGTTGAGAGAGAATGTTTTTGTGTGTGAGTTGTACACACTTGGGAACCCCCATAGTCCCCGATGTATACATGTTCAAACAAATTTCGTCCTCCCCGGCATCAAAGTTCAGTGAATTATTTTTATGGATATTAGGTTTTGTTAATGCTTCAAATGAATGTAGTTTTTTATGTTGTTTATCAATTAGTGTGTCAAAAACGAAAATTTCTTTTAAAGGCATAGACGGATTAACTCTTTCAAGTTGCAAGGCTCCGGCAACAGCCAGAAATTTTGCGTCTGAATGCCGGATAAGTTGCTCTGTTGTATCCGCATGGAAGTAGGCAAAGATCGGCACACTTATACCTCCCGAAGCCATTACAGCCAGTTCCAGTTCCAGCATTTCCAGACGGTTGGGAGAGTACACAACCATTTTGTCTCCTTTCCTGAATCCGAAATCCTTGAGATTTGCAGCGATATTCTGTATGTCCTCAAAAAGTTTTTTCCATGAAATTCCCTCGTATGCTTCGTTTTTCTTTCCACTGTATGCCATTCTGTCTGCAAAGCGCAGCGCGTTTCGTTCCAACATCAGGGCGATGTTTGGAATTATTTTTCCTAAATCCTTATCTGATTCAAGGTGTCTCATCAGGCAGCCACTGCTTGTTTTTCTTTTAATTTGATATGACGGAAACCACCCCATAACGCTGCCCCTATGGCTCCTGCATATCCCGCATCTGGATGAGTTTTTATTTCAAACTTCTTTCCGGTTTCCTTTAATTGCTCTTCAATGGCCTGAAGCATACCTTTGTTCAGCGCCATGCCTCCCGTAAGCACAATAGGGGATTCCCCCTTCAAAGAGCTTAGTAGTTTGATGATTCTGTTCGCAATGGAAAGATGAATCCCTTTAATAATATCAGGAGTGGTGATTCCGCGTGATACCATATTGATTACATCCGTTTCGGCAAGCACGGCACAAATTCCCGAAGATATCTCCGGATTATTCGACATGAGTGAAACGCCCCCAACTTCCTCTATGGATAATCCCAGATATCTGGAAATATTTTCAACGAACTGCCCGGATCCGGAAGCACATTGTCCGGTCATTTTATAGTCCTGCACCCGCGCTCCTTCGGAGATTTTAACAGCGCGGACATACAACGCGCCCATATCCACCACTGTTTTTGCATCGGGGAAAAAGAAATTTGCTCCTTTTGCATGTGTGGTCATTCCGTAAAAATGTCCGCGTTTGCGTTTTACCAAATCCCCTTCTCCTGTAGAGGCCAAATAGGCAACATCCTCATACTTTAAGTTGTGTTTGGCAAGCATGGCTTGAATCATTTCTTCAGCCACTTGTGATGGATTACGTTTGCGGATTTTCTCTGTGTGTTTATCGAGCAGTTTAGGCAACTCGGAGTAATCAACCAGCACCAATTTGATGAAGTTACTTCCCACATCAATGCCCACTGTGTACAACGATGTTTTCATAGTAGAATTCTTGTCGAACAAAATTGACCTAATTGCTCAGATTATACTATGACGTGTATCATGGTTTTTGGACGCATAATGAAATAGTTCCTGATAAATATCATGTCGGAGATGCTTGAAGTTGCTGAATTTTACGCTGTATTATAACACCCAAAAGTGAGTTTCTCATATAATAACTCGGCAAAATTGTTTATCGGCATATTGTTGATGGCGATTGTTTTTGCAGTTGATTTATATACTCCGCTGGGAATTGCCGATGGAATGAGTTACGTTGTTATCGTCCTTCTGACAATTTGGGCAGAAAATAAAACACACACTCTCATCGCTGCCTGTGTTGCAGTAGTTCTCGTTATAATTGGTTACTTCCTGTCCCCTGAAGTAGGAACGATTGCAATTCCGATCACAAATCGGTTTTTATCCGTACTCTGCATTATTTCAGCTGCTTTTATTATTACAAAATACAAGCAGGTTGAAGATGTTGTAAATAACCAGAGAATAAGTTTAGATCGGGTTTCAGAAAAATTGAAAGAAACAAATGCTAATCTTGAAGATCAGGTGAAGCAACGCACCATGGTGCTGGAAGAGGCTCTGCAAAGCCTTGAACAAACGAGACAGGAACTGAGCACAGCGTTGGAACATGAAAAAGAGTTAAATGCCCTAAAGTCAAGATTTATTTCAATGGCATCGCATGAATTTAGGACTCCGCTGGCTACAATTCTATCATCGCTTTCGCTGATTAAAAATTATATGGAGACAAAGGATACTGAAAAGCAGCTGAAGCACATTGATAGGATGAAATCAGCCATTTCTCACCTTACAGATTTGCTGGAAGATACCCTTTCAATTGGTAAGATTGAAGAAGGGAAAATCCAATTTACTCCTGAGAAAATACTTATTGATGAGTTTTCCTCCATGTTAGTGCAGGAAATGCAGCTAATAGCGAAAATAGGACAAGTGATAAATTATTCACACAATGGACATTCGGAAGTAGTAAATGACAGAAAGGTATTAAAGCGCATTATGTTAAACCTGATTTCAAATGCGATAAAATTTTCAAAAGAAAATACCGAAGTATGTGTATCAACTACTACCAATGACAAATCCTTCATTCTCATCGTAAAGGACGAAGGCATGGGGATATCCGAACAGGATCAGGAGCGGTTGTTTGAGCGATTTTTCAGAACCGAAAATGCCTTTAACATTCAAGGAACAGGATTGGGTTTGAACATTGTAGCCAAATATATAGAGCTGCTCAATGGTACCATTGATGTAAAAAGTAAAATAAATGAAGGATCGGTTTTCACCGTAAACCTCCCCAAAATCGCCAAAATAAGATCTGAACATTTTTTTGAAAATCAACCTTCATGAAAAAAATAAAAATTCTTTTAGCGGATAACAGCTTTTTAATCCGGCAGGGCTTTAAGTCTGTGATTAAAGAGATAGACAACTTTTCACTTGTTGGGGAGGCTGAAAAGGCAGAGGATTTGAGTGAAAAACTTCTGCTTGCACAACCCGATGTCCTGATCATTGATTACGCATCAGCATTTTTCTGTGCGGATGATATTTATGTAATCAAAGAGAACTATCCAACTGTAAAAATTCTCGCAGTTACTAATCCAGCTAGTAAGGCTGTTATGTCTATGGCGCTGGAAAATGGCGCAACTGGTCATTTACTCAAGAGTTGTGCTAAAGAAGAAATTATTGAGGCAATTAATTTTACCGCAGGGGGTCAAAAATATTTATGCGGAAAAATAGTTGATATACTTGTCAGGGGGCAGAATGATATTTCGGATTCTTCGTCCTGCGAAGGAGTAAAGCTTTCTGACCGGGAGATTGAAATTATTCAGCTAATTGCGGCAGGGCTCGGAAACAAGCAGATTGCCGATAAGCTTTTCCTGAGTGTTCATACCGTTGCGACACACCGAAAAAACATCATGAGCAAAATAGGAGTTAACAATTCAGCCGGGCTGGTGATGTTCGCCATCAGGCAGAATTTAATTACCCGGGGAATTACTGCAAATTAATCAGAAGAAATGCCGGATAAATTCACAAAATCTTCCTTCCATCCTTCAATCCATACACATGCTCTTTTACCTTCTCTGCCCATACCATGTTTGAGTGATTCTTTGTAAAAGTTGAGTATGGAATAGGATTGCCAACTGTTATTTTGATACACTTTCCCTTTTGTTTGTAAGCTTCATCCAATAGATAAAACATTTCAATATTTGCCTTTATTCCTATTTTTTTTCGAAATGAAGCCAGATTATAAAAAAAATTACTGTTTTTCGCATCAATATATGCCGGAACAATATCTCGCTTATATTTGATCGCTTTGGTGATAAAACTTTTTTTCCATTCAAGGTCTTTTATTTTTCCACATTGCTTACGCGATACAAAGCCTGCCGGAAAAACTATAATACATTCTCCGGAGGCAAATGTTTGGTCAATTAGTTTTACCCCTTCAATGGCATTTTTTCCGTGCTTATTAACGGGAATAAATAAGCCATTTAAATTTTTTATGTTCATTAATATATCATTCACCATCGCTTTAATATCTGTCCTTATTTTACTCACCTCATTCATTACCGCAATTCCATCGAGCCCGCCTAAAGGGTGATTACAAGCTATAATGCAACCTCCTCCCTTTGGTATATTTTCCAATCCTTTACTGGTCACTTCTACCTGGAAATTCTTTATAGCTGCTCTTACGAAATCATGGTCATAATTATTTTCTGTTTGATGCAGAAAATCGTTAAACTCTTCTTGGTGAACTACTTGTTTGATATATCGCAGCAGAGGACCGGGAAGCAGTTTAAGTAGTTGTGGATTTTTAGTTCCTATGATTTTTTCAAGATCAAATTTTTGAGGTGCCTTATTATGTTTCTGTATCTGATTTTTTCCCCAATGCCCTTTGATCTTCAGGAACTTCAATAAATTTGTTGGTATCACATGGGGGCTGTGTGCATACATAGAAAAATAACTTTGGGAAATGCCAAAGCTATTTTAAACCACGCTAATAAACTATGAGGGATAACAGAGTTTAGAAAGCAATTTCAAGCCGCTTCCTTTTTTTTCTTCGCAGAGGGAAGCTCTGCTTGTATGTTCCTTCTGGCAAACATGGCTCCGCCAAGCGCGCCCATAAAAATGGAATCTGTATGGATATTTATTCTTATGTTGTCTCCGTAATTATCTTTTACCAGTTGAGTCAGGTATTTGATGACAGCCGGATTTCGGGCAACACCTCCTGTAAACGTAAATTCATTGAACACTCCCCCCGAGCGTGCAATGAGCGACATGGCACGCATGATGATGGCTTTATGAAGCCCCCCCAGAATATCTTCCCGCTTTTCACCCAGGTTGGTGAGTTCCCGGAGTTCAGCGCCTGCAAACACCGTACATGTTGAGCAGATGGTTACTTCTTTTTCGGCTTTCATGGCCATGGGTCCAAGTTCATTGAGTGAAACGCTCATTTCGTCCGCAATATATCCGAGGTAACGCCCGCATCCTGCTGCACAGCGATCATTCATCTGGAAACTTGTAACCAATCCATATTTGTCAACCTGAATGGCTTTGGTATCTTGACCTCCTATATCAAGTACGGTTCTGGTCTCCGGAAAAACCGCATGCGCTCCAAAAGCATGGCATAAAATTTCAGAGCGGATGCAATCCTGGGGGAAGGGCAGGAGCGCCCGACCATACCCTGTGCCGGTCATATTGGTAATTTGAAACTCCAATTCAGCAATTTCATCAATATGCTCACGGAGGGTTTCAGAAACATGATCGAAATTTCCTTTCAATAAATTCATTTCTGCGTCAAAATTCACACTGGTGTTATCCGCTGCGGTCTCCGGAAGGTTTTTGTATTTTTCTTTCAGTTCATCCATTGCTTTGTGAATCAACTCCTGAAAGTTAAATTGTATACGTTGATTTTCTGCCGGACTGATGCTTTTGTCCCATACGGTCATAAGTGGTTCAAAGAGCGACATATCCAGTTTATTCACTTCTTCGTTGTATTTTTCCGAAACAATATCCCGGAAGAATTGATTTTTTGATCCAAGATTGTTGTACAGGTAATCTTTTTTTATTACGGGCTTAAACGACTTACGGATATTCCGCAGATGGCCAATGATCTCCTCTTGTTTTTTCTCGTCCTTGAAAAATTCTTTGCATGTTCTTAGCAACTCTTCTCCAAGTTTATCCAGGCGAACCTTGAACTGCTCATACTGAAAAACACTTTCCAGGTCCGTTAAATATTTTTTGTATTCGGGCTTTGCTTTAATTTCCTCCTCCAGTTTTTTTTGCAACACTGAAAAACGAGCGTTGTAGATCGCTTCATCGCGTGCTATATCCGCTGCAACTGCGTAATTTGCACGGGTATTGGTTATTCCACGTCCGATAATTTCATCTTTTTCATTGATGATCACCGCTTTTGAAGTGGTGGAACCAAGATCCACACCAAGATAATACTTGCCCATGAGTTTTCGTTATGTGTAGCAAATAAACTCCTATATGTAATGAAATTCTATGATTTTTGTCATAGAAATAGAGATATTTTTATGATTATATCCGCGTGGGAGTTGTTTTTATGATTACATTTACGTAAGAGTTTTCTCAAGTGAAAAAAATATTCTCCGTACTTCTCTCCGTAGTTTTCCTCTTCAGTGCAATGGGAGTAACTATCAATTCTCATTATTGCGGAATGAAATTAAAGTCAGTTTCTCTTACAGCAAAAGGCTGTTGTTGTAAGAAAAATGTCAAAATGCCTAAAGACTGCTGCAAAAATGAAATTAAGTATGTAAAAATTACCGATGACTATTCTCCTGCTTCACAGTTTTACGTTGAAAAAATTGATGTGCTCCCAACAATTTTCAGTTTTGTTTATTCATCCGCCATCTCACATCTTCCATCATCCCTTTTTTTCGAAAACCACTCTCCTCCTCCCGGATTTGATGACAGGGTTATTGCTTTCCGGTCTATTTTAATTTAATTCTTCCATTTTGAATTTATTCCTTGCTGTTAAGGCTAAGGGATGAAATTGCTTTCTGCTTTCCTGGCAGGAAAATTGCTTTTAAATTTACTAAAACCATAAAATTCATTTTAAATGAAAACAACAATTACTTCTCTGCTCTGCTGTTTCATATTTTGCGGATCAGTATTCGCACAAAGTAAATCAGCAACCGAAACCGATACCATAAAGGTATACGGCAACTGCGGAATGTGTAAAGCCACTATAGAAGGTGCTTTAAAAAGGAAAGAGGGCATCATTTCTAAAAATTGGAACAAAGTCACCAAGATGCTTGTAGTAACTTATGATCCATCAAAAATAAAAATCAACCAAATAGGAGCAAAGATTGCCGAGGTAGGTTATGATAATCAATACGCAACAGCAAAAGAAGAAACGTATAATAAACTTCACTCGTGCTGTCACTATGAACGTCCAAAAAAGGATAAGTAAATGGTAAAATATCTCATATCACTTTCTTTCCGCAACCGATGGATTGTCCTGCTCATCAGCGCAGGTCTTTTCGGATGGGGAGTGTTTTCAATGAAACAAAATCCGATTGATGCAATCCCGGATGTTTCTGACAATCAGGTTATTGTTTTCACCGAGTGGATGGGGAGGAGCCCGCAAGTGATAGAAGATCAGGTTACTTACCCGCTGGTTTCAAATTTTCAGAGCATTCCGAAAATAAAAAACGTGCGTGGTACTTCCATGTTCGGGATGAGCTTTGTTTATATAATTTTTGAAGATGATGCAGATATTTACTGGGCGCGAACAAGAGTTCTTGAGAAATTAAATTATGCGCAGCGGCTTTTACCGGAAGGAGTTACTCCAACTTTGGGACCTGATGGCACAGGAGTGGGACATATTTTCTGGTACACACTTAATGCGAAAGGATATGACTTGGGGGAACTCCGTGCATTGCAGGACTGGTACATCAAATACGGGTTACAAACTGTAAAAGGCGTGAGCGAAGTGGCTTCATTCGGTGGGTTTCAGAAACAGTATCAAATAAATATTGATCCGCACAAACTAAATTATTACAACATCTCCCTAATGGATGTTTTGAAATCGGTTAAGAGCAACAATAATGATGTAGGCGGAAGAAAATTTGAGATGAGCGATATGGCATATATCGTCCGTGGACTTGGTTACATTAAGTCAAAGGAAGAAATAGAAAATATTCCTGTAGGAAAAGACGGTACTATCCCAATTACGATTGGGATGGTTTCATCCGGAATTCAGATGGGCGGTGATTTACGCCTTGGAATTTTTGATGAGAACGGGGAAGGCGAAGTAGTAGGGGGAATCATTGTAATGCGCTATGGAGAAAATGCTGACGAAGTAATTAAGAAGGTAAAAATTAAACTTGCGGATATAGAAAAAGGATTGCCCGAAGGAATAAAGTTCAAAATAGCCTACGACCGAAGCGAACTCATAGAAGCAAGTATTTCTTCTGTAAAAATAATCATCATCGAGGAAATGATTGTTGTTTCACTCATTGTTTTGATATTTCTTTTTCACTGGCGAAGCGCCTTTGTTGTGATTATCCAGATACCTGTTTCCATTGCGGCAAGCTTCATATTATTGGAAACATTCGGAATTTCTTCCAACATCATGTCTATTACAGGAATTGCTCTTGCCATAGGAGTAGTGGTAGATGATGGAATCATGATGGTGGAGAATGCATATCGTCATTTGGCAGATGAACAAATTAAAGAGCAAAAATGAATGAAAATAAAAAAATAGCGGAAGAAAAACGTCTTTCGATCATTGAGCAGGCCTGCCAGCAAATAGGCAAGGGGGCGTTCTATTCCACCATCATCATAGTAGCGTCTTTCCTTCCTGTATTTATGCTTACCGGGCAGGAGGGGAAATTATTTTCTCCTTTAGCCTGGACAAAAACCTTCATTCTGTTTATTGATGCCTTTATTGCGGTAACACTGGTTCCTGTTCTCGCTTCATTTTTTCTAAAAGGGGAAAAATTTCTTCCGGAATCAAAAAACCCTGTGAATAGCGTCTTGCAGAAAGTATATTCCCCCGTCATAAAATTATGTTTGAAATGGAGAAAAACAACCGTTGGAATTAATTTTATTGCGCTTCTGATTAGTATCCCTATGTTGATGAATACCGGAACGGAATTTATGCCTCCTCTCGATGAAGGAAGCATCTTGTTCATGCCTGTTACGCTTCCTGATGTCTCCAATTCAGAAGTGAAAAGAATTCTTCAAGTGCAGGATAAGCTCATCAAAACTGTTCCTGAAGTTTCGTATGTATTGGGGAAGGCAGGGCGCGCAAGCACCGCAACAGATAATTCTCCTATCAGCATGATTGAAACCATCGTGTTGTTGAAGCCAAAGCACGAATGGAGGGAAGGTGTTACGAAGGAAGAAATTATCAATGAGCTCAATGCAAAGCTCCAGATTCCCGGAACAATAAACGGGTGGACACAGCCGATTATCAACCGCATCAATATGCTCTCTACAGGAATCAGAACGGACGTAGGAGTAAAAATTTATGGCGACAATCTTGACTCCATAAATTTTGTAGCACAGAAGGTCAAAAATGCTCTTACAGGGATGGATGGCGTGAAAGACTTGTATGCGGAGCCGATTTTCGGGGGAAAATATATTGATGTGAAAATCAAAAAAGAAGAAATTGGGAGATATGGTTTGAGCGTGGACGATGTGAACATGGTAGTGGAATCTGCTATCGGAGGAATGAATCTCACTACCACTATTGAAGGTCGCCAGCGCTTCAGCGTGAACCTGCGCCTGTCGCAGGATTATCGTAACTCCATTGACGAAATCAAACGTACCATCATTAAAACAACTGATTTTGGATATATTCCGCTTTCCGCGGTTGCGGATGTTGAAATTTCGGAAGGTCCGCCGATGATTCAATCAGAAAATTCGTTACTCAGGGGAGCCGTTTTATTCAACGCCCGTGGAAGAGATTTAGGAAGCACAGTGAATGATGCAAAAAAGAAAATAGAGGAAACAATTAAAAAGTTACCGAAAGGATATTATATTGAATGGAGCGGTCAATGGGAAAACCAGATCCGCGCCACCAACACATTGAAAATTATTATCCCAATTGTCATCGTTATCATTTTTGTTGTGCTGTACATGGTGTATAAATCCATTCGCGAAACATTCTTCAGCTTAATCACTGTGCCTTTCGCCTTAATAGGCGGAGTGTATATTATCTATTTCTGGGACGTAAATTTATCCGTTGCAGTGGCAGTCGGGTTTATTGCACTTTTCGGAATTGCTGTTCAAACAGGAATTTTCATGGTGATTTATTTACATGAATCCATGAATGTATTAGTCCGGCTGAAGGGAAATTCGAGAGAAACAATTTCAAATGCCGATTTACGGGAATATGTTTACAAAGGTGCAGCACAGCGCCTCCGCCCGAAAATTATGACCGTGTGCGTGATGCTCATTGGGCTTATTCCTGTGCTTTGGTCGCAGGGCGTGGGCAGCGATATAATGATTCCTATCGTGCTGCCAATGATTGGCGGGGTTTTTACGTCCTCTATTCATGTATTGCTGACTACACCGGTAGTTTTTGAAATGGTGAAAGAATACGAATTAAATAAATTTGGAAAAATGGATGTGGTGGAATCGGCAATTAAATATTAAGGGAAATGAAAGAAAATGAAGTAAGTAAACAGTCAGCAGTAAACAACAGACAAGTAATATTGTCCATTGTCTACTGTCTGTTATCTACTCTTGGATTTGCACAGATTCTCTCTCTTGATACTATACTTTCCCGCATTGAAAAAAACAATTCTTCCATACTTTCTTATCAGAACAAGATATTATCTGCAAATGAAATGGCTAAAGGCGTTAAAAGCTGGATGCCACCTACCTTAAGCCTTCAGTTCGATTCTGCTACCATCGGCATAAGCCAGATGCTTCCAAATCCAAGAAAACAAAATGCAAAAGTAGATTATCTGAAATCACTTGCCACGTTAGAATCCAACGATGCTTCCTATTTAAAGAATCAATTTTTTACATCTGCAAAAATTGCGTACTACGAAAGATATGTTTCAGAAAAAAAATCTATAGTACTGAAAGAAAACCTACACCTTTTGAAACTAATGCTTGAAATTTCCGAGTTGCAGATTGCCTATAACAAATCTAATTTGCAATCCGTGTACAGGGCGCAGGCAAAATTATATTCACAGGAAAGTATGCTAAAGGAAGAACAAGGAATGATTCAGGAAGCCACTTCTGTATTAAATTACCTGATGAATGAAAATCTGGAAAATGTTTTTGCTATAGACTCTGTTATGTTACTTAAAAAATATACTATGCAACCCCCCGATACTTCAAAAGAAACGCTTGAAAGTAAACGAAGCGACATTCAAAAAATGAATAACTCGATAACTTCCATGCAGCTTAATAAGAAAGTAATCATGGCTCAGTCGAATCCTGATTTCGGAGTGATGGTTGAACGAAATAATACGTACACAAACCGTCATCCGTTCATGCTGGAATTAACAATGACCATTCCCATTCTGCCCTGGGTTTCAAAGATGTATAAATCGGAATCACGCGCTATGGATTTTCAGATTAACGCCATGGAACAGGAGAAAGCCGGCATGATAAATATGGCGAGTCAAATGGCAAAAATGAATTTAATCAAACTTCACTCAGCATATCAGATAGTAGATAACTACACAGATAAAATTATTCCCGCTTATGCGAAAAACTTTGAAGTTAATTTATTGGCATACCGGCAAAACACCGGTGATCTGTTGAAAGTTTTAATGGCATGGGATGATTTACAAATGGCGAAGATGGAATACCTGGATTTTTTGGAAACCACACTGAAAACAGAAGCGGAACTTGAAAAAGTACTTGAAAATAAATAATTGCGAGATGAACAACTGCGTTCTATATTATGGGAGATATTTTTGTGCGTTAATGCTTCTTGTCATTTTCATATTCTCCTGCAATCAAATTCCAAAGCAGGAAGATGAAACGTATATCTGTCCGATGGAATGTCCTATGGACACTCCGGTCATGTTCAGGGAACCAGGTACTTGTCCGGTATGTAAGATGGATTTGATACAAAAATCAGAATTTGAAAGGATGAAAGGAGATGATGGAATGAACTCACTATTGAAACCTGCTGACGCTTTTGTTATCGCTTCGACAAACCTTGTTATTCCAGAAGAAAGAAATATTGAAACGGAATATTCTGCCGCCGGAGAAATTAGTTATGACACGAGATCACTGGAAAATATCGCGTCAAGGTACAGCGGAAGAATTGAAAAATTGTATGTGAAATATATTTTTCAGCCGGTGAAAAAGGGACAAATACTTTTTGAAATCTATAGTCCGGAGATTGTTACCGCACAGCAAAACCTCCTCTATCTGTTAAGAAATGATTCGCTTGCCGCCAATCTTATAAATGCAGAAAAGCAAAAATTAATTTTATTCGGATTAACGGATTCGCAAATTAAAGTGATAGAAAAAACAAAGAAGGCGGAATATGCATTGCCTGTTTTCAGCCCTTGCGATGGATATATTTATGAAACAAAAAATGAATCAGGAATTCCGGAAACAGAAAAAGGCGAAATGGGTATGGATGAAGGATGGCCAATGTCCGGAACGACTGAAAGGGAAAGAAACATGGGCAACTCAGCGTATTCTGTCAGAGAAGGAATGTACGTAAAGAAAGGACAAACAATTTTCAACGTGGTGAATCCGGAAAAAATATGGGCAATACTGAAGATAAGTTCACAGGATATTTCAAAAGTAAAACTGCATCAGCAAGTTAGTTTACAGCTTGAAAACAACCCGGACTCGGTCATTAAAGGAACAATAGATTTTATGGAACCATTTTATGAAACCAAAGCCGTAACAATGAATGTGCGCGTGTTTCTTGACAACAAAGAAAATAAAATAAAAACAGGGAGTTGGGTGAAGGCAAAAATTCATGGCGATACAGTTAAGGGATGGTGGGTTCAGAAAAAATCGGTCTATGATTTAGGAAAAAATAAAATTGTATGGATTAAGAAAAAAAATGGTTTTCAGGCGCAAAAAATCATTACAGGCGCAGTTATTAAGGACTGGGTGGAAATCAGAGACGGATTATGGGCAGAGGATTCTATCGCCTTTGACGCACACTATTTAATGGACAGCGAGAGCTTTATTAAAATCACCGAAGATGAGTAACAATATTTTTGTTAGATTTATTTTATTTTCATGTTTTATTTTTCTTCTGGGTTCATGCGGAGAAAAGAAAGATGCGATTGAAGAAAACATCTATTATATATGCTCCATGGACCCGCAGGTAATGGAGCGACAGATGGGGCTGTGCCCGATTTGTAAAATGGAACTTGCAAAGGTCATATTGACAAAGGAGGACATAGAAAGTGTGGCTATTAAAATGAATGAAACCCAAATCAAACTGGCTAACATAAAAGTTGATACTGCAAAATTTCAAACTATACATAAAGAAAAATATTTTACAGGAGTTGTAGCCATTGATCAAAATAAAATAAAACAGGTAAGTTCTCGTGTAGCCGGAAGGATAGAACATTTGTATATCAAAACTACGGGAGAAGTAGTTCAAGCAGGTCAGGCGCTTTACGATTTGTATAGTGAAGAATTAGCCTCTGTTCAAAGGGAATATTTGTTGTCCGTTAAAAACAATGATTTATATGCTAAGAATAAACCCGAGTATGTTACTATTGTTAATTCTTCAAAAAATAAATTGTTTTTATTGGGTATGAATGAAGGACAGATGGAGCAGCTACTATCAGAAGGGATAGTTCAAACCAGTTTTCCGGTAATCAGCGCTGTAAGTGGTGTGGTAACGGAAATTAATATTAAAGAGGGAGACTATATGGATGAGGGAACTGTATGTTTTGAACTATCCGACCTTTCTTCTCTCTGGGTGGAAGCCCAGTTGTATCCGGACGAAATGAAGTATTTCAGAAGCCAAAATGAAGTGGAGTTGATCATTTCTTGCATATCGGATGAAAAACTTATTGGAAAACTTAGTTTTCTTAATCCGGAGTTTCAGCAAGACAGAAAAGTTAGTCTCGTCAGGATGGAAATTAATAATTCAAATAGGCTGTATAAGCCTGGAATGATGGCCTATGTTATAGTGAAAGCAGGTAAGGAAAAGGTTCTATCCGTTCCGTCTGATGCCATTATACAAGGAGGCAAGGGATCGGTAGTTTGGATTCGGAATAAAGATGGGAAATTTGAATATAAGAGGGTAACTACCGGTATTCATGGAGAGGGTTTTACAGAGATTATTTCCGGAATTAACGAAGAGGAAAATGTTGTAATCTCCGGAACTTATCTGCTAAACAGTGAGTTTATTTTTAAAAAAGGAATGGATCCAATAGCATACACACAAAGAAAAAAAAATGAAAAGTAAGTTGAAAATAGTATCGTTGTTGATTGTGATAATATTATTTATTGCAGCTTATCCATCTGTTCTTATGCAATCACAAACGGTTGAATGGAAAGCACCGGCAAGTGCAAACACGATGAAAAATCCATTGCCATACAATGAGGAAAGTATTCAAAAAGGGAAATCCATTTTTGTGAGTACCTGTGTTCCATGCCATGGTGATAAAGGAAAGGGTGATGGAATTGCCAGTATCGGATTAAAAACAAAACCAGGAAATTTAATATCTGCAAAAGTACAATCGCAAACAGATGGAGCAATATTCTGGAAGATTACAAAAGGTAAAGCACCCATGCCCAATTATGATTGCATATTAACTGAAGAACAGAGGTGGCAATTAGTTAATTATATACGAAAACTGGCAAAAACAGAAAACAAAAATGCTAAATAAATCCGGCTTAAAATCGAATATTGCGATTATCATAGCATCTATATTTTTGATAGCCGTCAATAGCATATGTTTTTCGCAATCCACAGGTAAGGATTCAGCGCAATGTATCATCTCCAACTCTGATGCAAAAAAGATCAATAAAAGAATTCTTTTAACAGGAAATTTTTACACTCAATTCAGAAAAGATTTTAGTGACATAACAAACAAAAATAGAGTATCAGCTTATTTTGATTATGCTTTCAGTCCCATTATGTTATGGAAATTATCCAATCGGTTTTTTATGGAAAGCGAACTGGAAATAAAATCCGACAGGGGGAAGACTCATATCAAGGTGGGATATGTTGATGTTTCTTTCATTGTAAATAAATTCATGACTATTCAGGCAGGAAATTTTTTAACTCCGCTTGGAACTTATCAGGAGCGCCTGCATCCGATGTGGATAAACAAGTTGCCAGATTTTCCTCTAGGATTCGGACACGATGACCTGTTGCCCATTACTGAAACAGGAGCCGGCATCCGCGGAGGATTCTCTGTACTGAAATCAAAATTAAACTACGCCCTTTTTGTTTCCAACGGTCCGCAATTAAGCGATGGGGGTCATATCCCGAGAACGGAAGGAATGCTCTTGTATGAAGACGAGGACACTTCTTTGTTTGGATTTCTCAATTTCAGACAAAATTACAGGGACAATAATTCCAATAAAGCAATGGGTGGCAGAATTGGAATTTTACCTTTTCCTAATTCTTCTCTCGAATTGGGAGTATGGGCTGAAAGTGCTATTGTGGGAGCAAAATATGGTGCCCATACCCATTCAGGTTCTTCTCTGGATGTACCCGATTATTCAAAAGTGCGGTCCAGATTATATGGATTTGATTTTTCATACCTGACAAAAGTTTCTTTTCTGAAGGGAATGATTGATATAAAAGGACAATGGAATAAAATAAAAACAGATTATGCTAAATACCTTAATACCTATGACACCTCAGGGGTGGTCTGGTCTTATTCTTTTGCCAATCATAGCGTGGATTATTACGCTCAGTGCTCCTATCGTCTTTTCTCTTTTGAAAATAATATCATAAACAAATCAGATATCTGTTTTCGCTACTCTTACATGAAAACACCGAAAGGATCATTATGGGAAAAAGACATTAAACAATACACACTCGGAATCAATTACTGGCTTAACTGGCATTCGGTTTTAAAGTTGGCTTTCCGGATGGAAACCGGAAACAGAGAAAGACAGGCAATATTCCTTCAATGGGCAATGGGATTTTAAACAGTTAATAATATGAAAAGAGAAACTATCCTATTCTGCATTTCTACTCTGCTGGTTTCGGCAATTCTATTGAACAGTTGTTCAACTTCTGAAAAACTATCGGAAAAAAGCGGAGTGCAACTTTGGGGAGAAAACTGCAGTCGGTGCCATTCAGTGCCTCCGCCATCGGCATACAGTGATTACGGGTGGGAAATAATAGGAACACACATGCGGATCCGGGCAAACCTGACATACTACGAAGAAACGAAGATTGTTGAGTTTTTGAAAACGGCAAACGAAAACTGATTATAAATACACAATCCTGTGTTAATCAGTGACAAGCATTTGTTTTTTGCAGCAATTTGCGGGATTTAGTGGCTGAGTAGTTACAAAAAGGGTTCATTAGAAAAAGCATAAAAAATTGCCTCTCTCTTTTTGTAAATCTATTATATATCACTACATTTGAACCGCTATAGTTGAAACAGCTACATTATTAATTACGGAGGTTATGAAAAAAATAGTACTCTCAACGCTTGTCGGATTGGTCGCACAATTCGTCTTTGCACAAACAGCTGTGAATTTCACAGCGACTGATTGTGTTGGTTTGCCTCACACTCTTTTTACTGAATTAGATGCAGGAAAAGTAGTTGTTATTACATGGGTAATGCCTTGCGCGGCATGTATTCCTGTGGCTTCTACTGTTGCTACAACTGTACAAGGGTATTCATCTTCTTATCCGGGAAGGGTTAAATTTTATCTGGTAGATGATTATGCTGATACGCAATGTTCTTCCTTGTCTGGCTGGGCAAGTGCTAATAGCATAACCCCGGATGCTAATTTTTCTGATGCTGTAATTAGTATGGCAGATTATGGAGGCTCTGGAGGAAGTATGCAAAAGACTATTGTATTAGGGGGTGACAGTCATGCCGTTTTTTATAATGTGAATGGTACAGTTGCAGTAAGTGCTTTGCAAACTGCAATTACTAATGCGTTAGCGGCAACTTCGGGTATTGCAAGTAATAATGATATGAGCTTGGGATTGAGTGTGTTTCCAAGTCCGGCATCATCCAATACCAAAATTAATTACACGATCGTCAAAGCAACAAATGTAAACATTGAACTAATGAATATACTGGGAGAAAGAGTAAATGCTATTTTTTCAGGGGTACAATTTCCCGGAAAACAGGAATATCAAATAAATGTAGAATCTCTTAGTGAAGGAATTTACTTTATAAAAATAGATGCAGGAGGATTAACTCAAACAGTTAAACTCACAGTAATTCATTAATTATTTTTTAATAAGTATTAACCTCAACAATATCTTAACCATTTAATTTATCTACCATGAAAAAGATCACCACTATCGTAGCTTGTTGTATTTTATCTGCTTCAGCGTTTACACAAATTCCAAATCAGGGGTTTGAAACATGGAATAACATGGGTGCGTATTCAAACCCTGATCAATGGGGCACTCTTAATAATACAACGGCATTAGCTTCTGTATATACTGCAACGAAAGGCACTCCGGGTAACCCGGGATCTTCTTACCTAAAACTAACTTCAAAAACTACTCCCGCAGGTGTAGCGAATGGAATTGCTGTAAGCGGCAAATTAGATTCCACCACCATGCAGCCAAAATCGGGTTTTGCATTCAGTCAGCAACCGACAAAATTTACAGGCTCATGGCAGCATATGATCTTCGGAAACAGTCAGGGATCTGTTTCAGCCACACTTACTATGTGGAATGTTACCACAAAAATGAGGGAAGTGGTCGCTACCGCCAATCAAACCTTATCCGGAATGGCTATGAGCTGGGCTAATTTTTCAATCAGTTTCACCTACGTAAGCGGCAATATGCCTGATAGCTGTATTATTGTTTTAAAAGCCAGCGGATCAAATCCAACTAACGGAGATTACCTATGGGTAGATAATCTTGCTCTTTCGGGGACTGCTACAGGAGTGGAAAATTACGGAAGCAATATAGATGACCTTAGTGTTTATTATAATTCCTCAGGCAATACTATCTTTATTGATTTTAATCTTATTAAATCCCAAAACGTAAAAATTCAAATGATTGATTTGAATGGTAAATTGGTTAAAGAAGTTAATCCGGGTTTTGTTAACGGAATAACAAATTATTCAATGAGCGCTGATGGAATTGCAAAAGGCGCATATTTCATTAATGTGATTGCAAATGAAGAATCTGAGGTGAAAAAAATTGTAATTAATTAGACCTTTAAAATTCATTTTCAAATGAAAAAAGTAATTATTCTCCTATTGGCGATGCTATCGCTCAATGCTATTGCACAAAACACTATCACATGGTCATCCGGAATGAATATAGCAGCCAACAGTTACGATAATCTTCATCCGCGCATCGTGATAGATGATTCTGGCAACCCGATGGTTATTTGGGGCAGAATGTCCGATAAATCTGTTTTCTTTTCACGCTGGAATGGCGTTGGGTTCACTGCTCCGGTTAAATTAAATCCAATTTGGATGGATGTTGCCACAGCCGACTGGATGGGTCCTGACATTGCTTCAAAAGGCGATACGGTGTATGTGGTGATGAAACGCAGCCCCGAAGCATCGGATACAAATCATATTTATATCACGCGCTCATTTAATGGCGGAGCGACTTTCTCAACGCCCGCACGAATTGATTTTATTGCCGACAGCGTTTCGCGATTTCCAACAGTAACCATTGATGCTTCAGGCAATCCGATTGTAGCTTTCATGAAATTTGATACGTCATTCGGAGATGCAAGATGGGTAGTAACAAAATCATTTAATTACGGAACTACATTTTCAACGGATACAAAAGCAAGCGGACAGAGTGGCGGAGAAGTTTGCGATTGTTGTCCGGGTGGAATTACAAATTCCGGTAATACGGTTGCCATGTTATATAGGACAAATATCAGCAACATTCGTGATACGTGGGTAGGAATATCTTCCAACAACGGCAATACGTTTCCGAATGGATATAACATTGACCAAAACAATTGGATGATTATGGCTTGTCCCTCAACGGGGCCTGATGGAATAATTATTGGCGATACGCTATATGCTGTTTTTATGAATGAGGCTTCCGGAAGTGCGAGAACCTATTTGAGTAAATCTACCATCAGCAGTTCGGCAGTTAATTCAGTCAATCTTCTGACAGGCAGTATTCCTGGACTTGCCGCCCAAAATTATCCGAGAATTGACCGCTTCGGAAATGCAGCCGCCATTGTTTGGAAACAATCAGTTAGTGGCAACGACCATCTTCCGGTTTTATTCACAAATGATATTACAAATGGTTTTCCTGCAACGTATGACACCGTTGATCTAAGTAATATTACTAACACGGATGTGGCTCTTTCTAATGGAAATATTTTCGTAGTTTGGCAGGACGATAATTCAGGTACGGTAAAATACCGCACCGGAACTTTTACCCCACTTAATACTTCAGTAAATGAAAATGAAGAAAATCACCTCTCTGTTTATCCTGTTCCTGCCGGCACCGAAATAAATATCCGCCCGCTATCAGGCGAAAAATTTGAATTAGAAATTTTTAATACACTTGGTGAAGCAATTATTAGATCGAAAAATAATAATACAATTGATATTTCACAATTATCGAACGGAATTTATTTTCTAAAAGTACGAGAGAATAAGTATTCATATTCACGAAAGTTTATTAAGCGATAACAGAGTTTTAGTCCGCTTCTCAGCAATAATTTGCTTTTGGAATATCGGAAATTTTCTACCCTGCTACTGTTTCCTGATTCAAAATAAATTTTCGCTGTTCCAACATCTGGAAATATGATTCCAAACGGTTTTTGATATTCGCATAGGAAAAGTAACGCGGATCTACCAGGTCGCTTTCGATGAAACCAACTGGAACACCGGTGCGTTGTTCAATTTCACGCATAATCATAAGTTGGCCTGCAGAAAATGAGTTGCAACTTTTGATCGAATTAATCAGAAAGCCGTCCGCTTTGTATTCCTTTACATATTTTTCAAGCAATCCTACACGCTGAGGTAAGTTCATATTCGTATAACAACCCATGCAATAGCGCGACAAACTTTCAAGTGGTTCTTTCGGATCATGGCGGAAACCCAAGTCGTAAACTCCCCCCACTTTTGTATAACTGGAAGCGACAATCACTGCACCCATGTCATAAAATATTTTCCAGAACTCGCGAAAATTTGTCCAGTTGGGCGGACCTTCTACCACCAAACGGAATTTCTGTTCTTTCATTTCTCCTTCAGGAGTTACGGGTCCAAGTCCGAGTTTCATTCGTTGCTGAACTTCGTTCCATAACTCGGTATAATATTCAACGGATTCTTTTGTTCCGCGAAAGGCGGTAAAGATGGGACCGATGTAATAAACCCCCGCAAAATACGCATCAATGGGCGAAGGAATATTTTTTGCGCTTTCTAAAATCTTCACAAGCAAATCCTCTGCCTTAACAGAATTCTCCATCATCCCGGACAAACGTGCCTGATTATATTTTTTTCCTGATACTTTTTCCATTTTCGGAATCACCTCTTCTTTCAATTGCTTCACCATGTAATCAATTTGCTCCTTGGTAATTTTGCCGTCTTCCTGATAAGGCGTGTGCAGCATGGCAACAGGCACTCCGGGATATAATCGTTCAAGATTTTCGAACCATTTCAGAAAAGTAAAACACCCTGTGTAGCTAAGTAGAAGTAAATCGGGCGAAGGAAGTTTTTCTCCTGTGGGACCAATGTTTCCATTCAGCATCATGCCAATGTCGCATTTCACATACGTGCAAACATCTTCTGAGAATCCTATCTTTTCCGCATCCTTAATGTAGGATCCTGATTTTTTACGCATACCCGATTGCAGTGCATTTATTTCAGGATAAACAGGCAGCATGTCAAACGAAAGAATAAGTTCGGTAAGATTTCCAGGGACGAATGTGTAAACTACTTTTTTCCCGAGCTCTTTTGCTTTGCTGAGATCCTGAAATTGTTTTGCAAGCATATCTTTCTGAAGATTCATGCTTTTTTCTTTGATTGCTTCTTTAGGGTCTGTCATTTTTGCCTCACCACATCCCTCTCCAAAGGAGGGAGAAGGGATTTTTTTTAATTATTACTATTTCTTTTCTTTAAATTAAATTTTATTAGACCCAGAGTTTTATTGAATCCGAAAAAGTTCCTGCCTGTTCTTTGATAACCTTAAACTGACCTGTGTTTTCGTGAAACTGAAAATTAATATGCGGAATGCCTGCAGCGTCACATTCTTTTTGCATGAGCGGCTGATCCAGCAGGGCAGGATCGCAAAAACTTGCTGCAGAAAAAATTATTCCGTCAGCGTTCCTTTTTTTAGCCAGCTTAACAAGTCGTTTTTCTTTCGGATTACCAACATCGTAATAGGCAGAAGAAAAAGTGCTCTGATTGATATATGCGTTGGCGAGAGCGGCAAGTGGCGACTCAAAATTTCCCTGAATATCTCCTTGTATCCATCGGGAGCCAAGCATGAAATCATCCTCTACAATATAACAACCCGCCATCTCAATGGATTTTATCAAACCGATAGGAGGCTGTTCACAAAAGGAACCCGTTACAACAACCCGGATGTTGTCCATCGCTTCACCACGCTCTTTGCTGATATGATCAACAACTTGTTCAAGAATTTCGTTATGTTCTTCAACAGGAATTGTAATCCCTGCTCTGAGAATATAATAGGTTTCAACAGCAGATAATCGCCACGGAAATTCCTGACGGATGTCATAAATCTTCTCAATAAGTTTTCTGTTTTTGTTATAGAGTTTGATGGCTTTATTAAGGGATTCATCCGTTACTTTCACTTTGTTTATTGCAAACATATCTTCCATCACCTTTTCCATTTCTTGCGTATAAAAAAGACCTCCGATGAGCGGATCAAAATTTTGCGGGTAATCAAAGTAGCGCTGAAATTTTCCTTTCTTGGAAAGCTTGAACATTCCTGAAAGGTTTCTCACACAATCGCAGATAGCAGGGAACATAAAACCGTCAAAATCATGCAAATTCTTATCCAGAGCCATTTCTATTATTCCACGCGGAAGATGGCAGATGTAAGATTGGTAATAAGCATCTCCCTTGATGATCTGCTTCCTGTCGCCTGCCCCCATAATCCCAACGGGAATTCCATTGGCGGCATGTATAATCTCCCGGGGAACATAGATGGGAAGATACCCGACTATAATCCTTGTCTTGTCTTTTGATTTCCAGTTTTTCGCTCCTTTAAAATTCAGGTCGAAGGCTAATTCTTCGCATTCTTTGAGGAGGGTATCAAGAGGCTTCATTTCTGTTGTTTTGAGCAAAGTAACTTCCATGCCTCATATAATACTATGATATGTATCATATTTTATAGACTATCAGGCAAGTAGTTTCGTAGGGAAATAATTTATCATGGAAGAAACCTATGGTGTGGTGATTCTTGCAGGCGGGAAGTCGGAGCGTATGAATTTTCCGAAGGTATTTTCAAATTTCTCAGGGAAGACATTTTTGGAAACAATAGCCGAAACTTATTTTAACGCGGATATAAAAAACAGTTGCGTGGTGATTAATGAGAAATTCAGTGAAGGCTGCTGGGAAGAAAAAATCCGCTTGGTAAGGCCATTTGTTTCATCAATAATAAAAACAGATTCTAACCTCGGAAGATTTAATTCATTAAAACTCGGAATTAACAAACTGCTTTCCTCTGACTTTGTTTTTATACAGAATGTTGATAATCCTTTCGTTGATAAAGGCATTATTCAGAGTTTACAGAAGAACAGGTATTCTATCGGATACACGCAGCTTTTTTATCAAGGACGAAAAGGCCATCCGGTGTTAATTTCAAACAGGATTGCTTGTCATCTTAATTCCATTCAAGGCAGTGAAAATAATTTAAGAGACATTTTGAGTGAATTTCCAAAGATAGATGTGGAGGTCGATGACAAAAGAGTTCTTGCCAATATCAATACAAAAGAAGATTACGAGGAATATATTTTTTGATTAGACGTGAAAAACATCTATGAAAAAATAATTGAAATTCAAAAGGGCGGTCAGAATGCCGTTGTCTGCACTATTGTAAACACAAAAGGAAGCACTCCCAGAAAAACGGGAGCTAAAATGATCGTGTACGCAAATGGTCAAATTTTTGGAACAATTGGAGGCGGAGAACTGGAAAAAGCAGTAATAAACAATGCGCTTGAACGAATCAAAGAAAACGAACCAAAAATTTTTCGCCACGATCTGTTGCATCAGCACGGTATGTGCTGCGGTGGAACCGTGGATATATTCGTTGAGCCGGTTATGAAAAAAAGGAAACTATATATTTTTGGAGCAGGACATACCGGAAAAGCGCTTGCCAAGTTTTCCGTTGATCTTGATTTTGAAACTGTATTGATCGATGATCGGAAAGAATATTTAGAAGATTTTAATATTGCAGGGGTAAATAAAATGCGCCTTCCGTTTGCTGAGGCATTGCAGCTTCTTCCTTTTGATGAGCAGACCTATATATGTATTATGACCTATAGCCATCCTGTGGACAGAAATATTCTTGCCTGCTGTCTGAAGAAGCCTTTTGCCTATCTCGGAATGATCGGCAGCAAGAGAAAAGTAGAGATGACAAAAAAAATGTTTTCAGACGGGCTGAATATCTCCGAACAGGACTTGGAAAAGGTGGATATGCCGATGGGGATTGATATAAAAGCGGAAGGGCCGGATGAGATTGCATTAAGTATTCTGGCTAAATTAATAGCTGTGAAAAACAACGTAACTACATGGGAAAAAGAATTGCAATTGTAACTGGCGCTGCAAAGGGAATCGGAAAAGCGGTCGTGGAGAGATTGATCCATGAAAACTATTTTGTAGTTGCAGTGGATATTGATGAGAAAAGCGGAAAAAAATTAATTACTGAATTTGATAAAACAAAATTAAGTTTCGCGAAAGCAAATATCTGTAAGGAGAAGATCGTTCAGCACCTGTTTGAAAAAATAATCAAGGAATACAAAAAGATTGATGTTCTAGTAAACAACGCAGGAATTATTCGTGACAACATGATTTGGAATATGACTTCAGAAGATTTTGATCTCGTTATGGATGTGAATCTGAAAGGAACCTGGTTGATGTGCCGTGAAGCAGCAAAAATTATGAAACAGCAAAATAGCGGCCGTATCATAAATATTTCTTCCCGTGCATGGCTGGGAAACAGAGGGCAGTCAAATTATTCTGCCTCCAAAGCAGGTATTGTGTCATTGACCAGAGTTCTTGCCCTTGAATTGGGGAAATATAACGTGATGGTTAATGCTGTTGCACCGGGATTGATTGACACACCTCTCACAGAAAAAATTGAGAAAGAGGTGCTTCTGAAACTTATCGAAGCGCAACCAACAAAAAAAATGGGTAAACCGGAAGACGTTGCAAATGCAGTTTCATTTCTTGCTTCAGAAAATACCCGGTTTATTACAGGACAAACAATTTATATAGACGGGGGGAAAAGCATTGGGGCGGGATTATGATGAAAAGAGGATGCCCCGACTCTAAAGGGAGAAGGCAAATAAAAAATGACAAAAACAAAACAAATAATAACAATCAACGCCTCTGATCTTTGGTTACTCCCGATAGCTATTGGGGCTACGGTTGTCTTTAAGGATGGGGCAAACAATAAATTGTAATGAATACAAATCAAGTTATTACGTATTTGAAAAATGCCGACTCGCTGTTGAGAATTGCTGATGGCGAGGTTCATCGCCCGAGCGAAGACGCGGTTACATGGTGCACTTGCCAATGTACCCGGAAATCTGTAATGGAATTATTACGTTCTTTCCTTTCCGATAAAAACTATTCCGGAATTTCCGAAAATTCACTTGAAAGTCTTTTGCAGAAATGCAAAAAGATCGATTCAGAATTCAACAACATTGATATTGCCTGTTTTTCCTGTAAAACATTGGATAACGATTGCGTGGGAGGGTATTGCTTGGAAATGGAAAAAGTAAATGAATGTTTTGAGAAAGCAATAGAGATAAGAGAATTTGTATTTACTAAATTAAAAGTGAATATAAAGGACTTGGAATAAATAAATTTATTTTGTTTTATTTTTTTCGCCACGTTCATGCTCAGCTTTTAATTCTGCTGCCGTTTTAATATGTTCTGCTGCGATATCTATTTGTCCGTTTTTATACAAAGCAAAACCTAAGCAGTAATGGGCTTCTGCATTAGAGGGCTGCAATTGCAACACTGCCTGAAAGGAATCTATTGCTTCCTTTATCTTGTTTTGAGCAAGATATATTTTTCCAGAATGAAGATGAACTATTCCCTTATCAGAAAGATAGTAACTCCCTTGATTAAAAACTTTCTCCGCCAAATCAGGAAATTTCAGGTGCAAATACAGGTTGCTCAGTGTAAGATAAAAATGACCACTTGTACTGTCCATGTTAATAGCTTCAATATAGTGTTGTATGGCATTTTGGCAAGAACTGTCTTGTTCGTTTATATTACCTGCCATAAAATGTATCTGTGCAAGCCACTTTCGTTCACTTTCAGAAGGTGTTTTCTTAAAATAGGATAATGCACCCTCTAATTCCTTCAATGCTTCTGCTTTTTTATCGGTTTTTTTAAAAATTTTTGCTAACCGCAAACGTGCTTCCATATCTTCGGGATTATTTATGACCATTGCCCGAAGTAATAATTCCGCGCGGGAATAATTTTTCTTATAGATATATAAAGAAACAAGTTGTCTGACTAATTTATCCGAACTATATATTCCGTATTTATCCGCCAGCTCCAGATGATAAAGTCCGGATTCTACTTTATCTATAACCTCTTTTTTACTTTTTGGGATTATCGTTTTTTTACTTTCCAGTAACATAAGATATTCATATATATTTTTTCCATTATATGCATGATAGTGTATGAATGCGCTATGCAAAACCAAAGAAAGGATACCCATAGACCCAATTGCAAATATTTTCCCATGAAGAGTGAATTTATTTCCCTGTTTGAGAACATAATCTGAAATCCGGACAAACTCAAATCGGAACAACTGCACTGCCATTAAGAACATAAATGAAAAGGAAACAGCGATAGTTATGGCAAGAAGAAAGGGGACTTTATCATAAAGCCCGCGAAATATTAAAAACAAAGCTAATATTGAAAAAGCAAGGAATAGGTCTTCACCGAAAGAAAAATCATAAACTTTTTCTCTATCTCTGCGTTTTTTAAGCAACTTTAAAATCGATGGTTTTCCAAACCCGAATTTTATGGCTTCTTTCGGGCATATCTGAACACAATCCAAATCTTTCAGGCATTGGGGATTCACCACGCTGCCAAATTCAGCCAGCTCTTTATGCACTTGAATGTGCGACCAGCAATGTGCTGTACATAACCCGCACTGGTCGCAGCTTCCGGTAAGTTTTATCTGCCCGGGCGCAAAACGATCTGCGATGGTAAATACGGCAGCATAAGGACAAACATAACGGCAAAAACTCCGGCTGCCTAACAGGTAAATGATAAAAAATCCTGAGAAGAAGAACGTAAGCAAAGTAATTTCTATTCCCGGAAGGTTTCTCCAGAAATCCGTGGTAATAAAGGATGCCCATCCGTCTTTATCCTCGAGTATTCTCATTGCCGGCAATGGTTCATGATTAATTATCCTGACAATCTGCGGCCAGATGAAAAGATAAATCATAGCAATGGTTGGAATCATGATTAATACCCGTGAACGAACGGGCTTAGGATGAATTTTAAATTTTTGTAAAATCCATGTGCTGATATCTTCCATCGCAAGAATGTGGCAGCCCCATGAACAAAAAAATCTGCCGAAGATGAGTGTTCCCAAAAAAGTCATGACCATGAAAATAAATCCGGCAGTAATGATTCCAAGATGTATGGTGTAGAGAACTTCGTTGAATTCGAGTGGCGCCAAGGCGCTGCCATGAAGTTTCCAATAAGCGATATGTAATCCAATGAGCAAATAAACCAAAAACAGACTCAGCGCCCGCCATTTACTGAATCCATGCCGTCTTTGTTTATTATGTATATCTTTCATGCCATAGATACCGGGATAATCCACAACCTGTTCAGCATGGGTGTATTTATACTACGCGCGGTGTAAATTGTGACATTTTCAAAAATATGGTACAGATAACAGATACACACAGATTTTCAGATAAACAGCCATCTGTAATCTGTAAATCTGCAAAAAATCTCTTATCTGTA
>SCSP01000398.1 GCA_004297845.1 Bacteroidota bacterium
TAGAAGACGGCACACTAACAGACGATCAAAATAGGCGCGACTTCACCATCAATGCCATGGCAATTTCTCTTTCTAAAAATAATTACGGGGAACTGATTGACCCTTTCAATGGAATAAAAGATCTGGAAGAAAAAATTATTCGCACCCCGCTTGATCCGGATATCACCTATTCTGACGATCCGCTGCGGATGATGCGTGCCATACGCTTTTCCTCACAGTTGAATTTTAAAATCGAACCACTATCCTTTAATGCCGTCTCAAAGAACAAAGAGCGGATAAAAATAGTTTCCAAAGAGCGCATTGCTGATGAACTGAACAAGATCATCCTCTCCCCTGTTCCTTCGGTTGGTTTCAAACTTTTGTTCGACAGCGGACTTCTTCATCTTATTTTTCCTCAATTCGTGTTGCTACAGGGTGTAGATTATGTAGACAACCAGGGTCACAAGGATAATTTTTATCATACACTGGAGGTGCTGGATAATCTCTCACGCAATACAAAGGATCTCTGGCTCCGCTGGTCCGCGGTTCTGCACGATATTGCAAAACCACAGACCAAACGCTTTGAGCAGGGTCATGGATGGACCTTTCACGGGCACGAGGACAAAGGGTCCCGCATGGTACCGAAGATATTTTCCGAACTCAAACTACCCCAGAATGAAAAAATGAAGTATGTGCAGAAACTTGTGTTGCTTCACCTCCGCCCAATAGTACTCGCCAAGAATGAAGTGACAGATTCCGCAGTACGCAGACTCCTTTTTGAAGCCGGTGATGACATTGATGACCTGATGATGCTCTGCGATGCCGATATCACTTCCAAAAATCCGGAAAAGGTGAAGCGCTATCTCCGCAACTTTGAAATTGTTCGAACGAAGTTGAAAGAAATTGAAGACAAGGATAAAATACGCAACTGGCAGCCTCCCATTACCGGAGAAATTGTAATGAAAACCTTTAATATCTCCCCGGGGAAAAAGGTGGGAATTATAAAAGATTCAGTTCGCGAAGCCATTCTGGACGGCATTATCCCCAATGAGTACGACAAAGCCTTTGAATATATGCTGGCAAAAGGCAGGGAAATGGGTTTCACCGCTATTTTAAACATTATCTGTATGATTTGTATATTAGCATTATAATTTGGGCAATATGGTTTATAGATTCAAAGTTACCTACGAAGAACACGAGGATGTATTCAGATACATTGAAATTAAATCATCCCAATCCTTTCTGGAATTACATACTGCGATTCAGCAATCCATTGGATTTGATAACTCAAAATCAGCCACTTTTTATACAAGTGATGATTACTGGAGAAAAGAAGATGAAATATCTGTCGAAAATACCAGCAATGAGAAAATAAAAAAAGTAAAGAATAAAAAGACGGAAGAACCCAAAAAGAAAAAAAATATTGCAGACCACATAGAAAACCCGCACCAGCGTTTTATATATGTTTTTGATCCCGAAAAAGAATGGACCTTTTTGCTGGAACTCCTGAAAATAATTCCTCCGGATAACGCTGTGGTTTATCCCCAATGTGTTAAGAGCATTGGAACGTCACCCAAGCAATATAAACCCACAAACCTGCCTCCTCCGGTGGACGAAGAAGGGGATGATCACCCAAAAGTCCCTTCCTCGGACCCGGAAGAAAAAGAAGACCCTGCTCCTATAGTGCTGGAAAAGAATCCGCTTGACTCAGAACCTGATGGTTTTATTCCGCTTGACGAAGACGGGGGGAAAGAACTTAACGATGAAGATGCAAAAGTATCGGATGAGGATTCCGAAGAACCTTCTGCTGAAGACGAAAATGCTGAAAGCTCAGAAGGGTTTGAATTTGATGATAAAGATTAATAGCCCCACCCTTAAAGGGGAGACAACTATACCCAAGGCTTCTTTTAGGGGAATCCAAAAGGACTCCTTCGGAGGGGGCAAAACACTCATTGTTATACTCGGCCCCACTGCTGTTGGAAAAACCGCTGTTGCCATTGAGTTCGCCAAAGCCCTTGATACAGAAATTATATCCGCTGACTCCAGGCAGTTCTTCCGGGAAATGAGCATTGGCACCGCCAAGCCGAGTAAAGAAGAATTGGCAGTTGTTAAACATCATTTTATCAATTCGCTTTCTGTAACAGACGAATATAATGTGGGGATGTTCGAGCAGGATGCGCTTAAAATACTCGACACACTTTTTCAAAAAAAAGAGATTGTCATAATGGCAGGAGGATCCGGATTATATATTAACGCAGTATGCAATGGATTTGATGAACTGCCACAGGCAAACAATGAAATTCGCGCCAAGCTCGCAAAAATGTACAAACGCGAAGGCATTGAATACCTTCAAAATACATTGAAGAAATTAGATAAAGAACATTTCAGAAAAGTGGACATAAAAAATCCTCACCGCCTGATACGGGCAATCGAAATCTGCATGACCACAGGGAAGACCTATTCTGAATTGAGAAAAGGGGAAAAGAAAAAAAGAGGCTTTGGAATTATAAAAATTGGATTAAACATGGCGCGCATAACATTGTACAAAAGAATAAATGCCCGTGTTGATGAAATGATAAAACTTGGCTTACTGGAGGAAGTAAAATCATTAGCTCCCATCAGGGAGGGGGGCAAAGCGGGTACCACGATCAACTCGCTTCAAACTGTTGGCTACAAGGAATTATTCGACCATCTGGAAGGAAAAACAGACCTGAAGCAAGCCATTGAACTTATTAAACAAAATACACGCAACTTCGCCAAAAGGCAGATGACCTGGTTCCTAAAAGACAAGGAGATAAAATGGTTTGAGCCGGATGAATCCGGAAAGATCCTTGAGTACATTCAAAAAGGCATACCTTAAGTATAAGTTACAATTCCTCATTCCGCACCGCCCAGTTAAATCCCGGTCCCAGTATAAACTGAAACACCACCACGTTCATGCGGGCATGTCCGTTCACGATCGGAATGTTTGCTGCTGCCGCATTCACCTTTAACTCTGTATTCATAAAAAATGTTTTGCTCATCCTGATCTGCCGGGCAGCAGCCAGATGGATGACAACGCCACGCAATCGGTAGCCGTAAATATCAAACCCGGAGCCTTCCCGGTAAACCATTCCGCGCACGGTGCTTTCACCGTGAACCAGGGCAGATCCTGCTCCCGCTCTCAGAATGTATTTCCCAAACCGTCTTCCGTGGTTAAACATCATCATGTTATAACCGTGAGAAACTCCAAAGCGCTGCACTTCGGCAGGAAGATTTATCAAATAAAACTTATGGTGTATCGCTTCAAACTCAATGCTTTTGTTCTTGAACCATTTTGTAAAACGCCAATCCCAGTACGGGGGGTCCATAAGGGGTTCTGAATAAAAATCTGCTTTATGTATCTTTATATCGGAGAATCCCTTCTGATGAAAGGTAAGTGGAAGGTCCAGGCTATGAACCACTCCGAACTGAAGCTCGAACGACCAATGGGTCTGAGCCTGAATAACAGAAGAGAAAGCGGCACAAAACACCAGTAGAAATATTTTATCAATCAATCTATTCAATCCTTTGCATTTAAATTAAAATTTATTCTTCTGCTCAGAAAACCAAAACCCAAAGCGGTTATGATGCCCAGTACAATGAAAAAATAAAACATCAGGTCAAAACCATAATGATCCGCAATGCCGGGACCTGCCAGCGGAGCCAGAATGAAACCAAAGCCCCAGGCAATGGAATACAACGCGGAATACTGCCCCTGTCTTTCTTTTTTCGGGCGCGAAAGGGAGTGATTCATCATGAAAGGCATAGCAAGCATTTCCGAAAATGTGATCACTATCGTATACACAATAACCCAAACCAATAATCCTCCTCCCGCATACAAAATGGCAAAGGCAACCGACACAAAAAAAGATCCGGCAATAATAAAATTGAATATCCCTTTTTTCTTTTCCAGCACAGCTACCAGCGGCATTTCGATGAGTACGACCAACAAGCCGTTTAACGCAAGTAACAAGCCGATGGCATCTTCCCGATAGCTGCACTCCTTGCTGAGATATTGAGGAACGCTGACAAAAAGTTGGAAGAAAGAGATGGCGTAAAGCGTTACGAGAAAAATAAAGAACAGATACGCATAGTCGCGATAGGCTGACGTGTTGCTGTCATTTAATACAATGCCCTCTCCCCTGTTCTTTTCTAATGCAGGACGAGGCAGATAGACCATTAACAGAACTGCGGCTAAAATACTGGTCACAGCATCTATCACAAAAAGCCATCTGTATCCCAGGTACAAGGCAACAAAGCCGCCTGCAGCCGGCCCGACAGAAAATCCAAGATTAATTGCGAGGCGAATAAGAGAAACAGAACGGGTACGGTTTTCAGAATCGCTGTAGGCTGCAATGGCCGCGGCATTGGCAGGACGGAACATATCATTTGCAAAAGCATAAACCAATATCACAACTGATAAATAAAATTTCGAGGTTACAATCAGCAGGAGAAGTAAAACTATTCCGCTGCTGATAAGGGAAAAAACCATGATGTCATAAAAATTCCTTCTGTCAGTAAGCCAGCCACCTGCATAAGCACCTAGCACAGAGCCGATCCCGTAAAAACTCATGATCACCCCTGCTTCGGCTAATGAAAAATGAAGTTCATCCGTAAGGTACAATGAAGTAAACAGCAGCACCATGGCACCGCTGCGGTTAATAAAAGTTCCTATTGAAAGTATCCATGTGTTCCTGTCCATGTTTGAAAAGGCGCTTCGGTATAAAGAAAGAAGAGAACTCATACTCAATAGTAGAATGGATGAAACTTCACGCCTTTCTTGCTCATCTCAAGAGCAGGTGCAGGTATTTTAATAAACGAAACTGCTTCAAAAACAGATTTTAGAAAATGCGACCTTGTTTTTATTTTAGTCATATCTATATCCAGAGAAATATAATATTGCCGGTATCGTTCCACCCATATCGTACTTCCGTTTCCAAGTGTAACATATTCAGCCTTACCACTGATCATGCCTTCTCCTCCATAACCGATGGCAATATTCAGCCATTTTGGAAATTTGAATTCGGTTTTGAGAAATGAAGATATATTTAAAGACATCCAGTATGTTTGCCCGTTGTAATCTTTCAGTAGTTGACGGATAAGAACCGAATCTCCAAGAAGCGATGGACGCAGATCAGTCCAGGAAGTTTGGTGGAAGGAAAATTTAAGAGAAATCTCCCCTACCCCCCTTTGCAAGGAGGAGCCAACAGCCGCACTCTTCAAAAATTTTTGTCCGATAATAAAGCCTGTTCCTGTGGCATTGGCGGCAAGATCACTCCATGAAAACCCCCAACCTCTCGAAAAACCATCCATCACTTCAATTCCTGTTAAATACAAAAAACTACCAGCAGTACCATACCAGATGGCTTTCTTCTTGAACACACCGGCCCACTCAAACATATCAATTCCGATTCTTCCCAGATACCAGGTGGTAACAAGATGCCCGGCCTTGTCCATCTGCAACCATTCCCTGCTGTCATCAAAAGAATGGAAAGAGGTTTGATCATACTCTTTGTACCATGCATTGCTCAATAAAACGAGGGATCCTCCGTAGCCTGCAGCCTGTACGCCAACAGCAGCAATAAAACGCGTTTTATTAAATTCAGGGGAAGGGGTAAGTAATCTTAATGAATCCTGCGAGTAAGCATTATTAGAAATGTATAAGAGAATAAATATATTCAGACTGAACTTCATTCTATAAAATAAATACCAATGCAAATGTAGGGAACATTCCTTTGAAATGAATACCATCTACCGCGAAGACGTAAAGTCGAGAAGCTGTCTGCAGATAGGAAAGAATATAAACTCAGCACCTCCTTAGCGGTAGCATCAGGGAGTAAAAAACAAATCGCTCGCAATTTTATCGGCAAACAGCTTTCCTTTATCCGTAAGAAATATTTTTTTCTTATCCAGCGATAGCATTTTGTTATCTAAGTGTCTATTAACTTCTTTCGAAAAACGAGAACATATATTTTCGGAAAACGTTTTTTTGATAAAATCAAAATCTGTTCCCCATATAGTTCGGAGCGAAGTAAGCACATACTCATTATATCGCTGGGCAGCAGTTAAATCCTCCTTTTCGAAAGGGATAATATTCTTCTCCAGTGAACGGATATACGCTGAATTACTTTTCACATTCCATTGCCGTGAAGTTCCATTATAGGAATGAGCGGAAGGCCCCATTCCAAGATATTTTTCCCCTCTCCAATAATTGCTGTTATGCGCTGAATAGAAACCCTCCTTGCAGAAATTTGAAATTTCATAATGAATGAAATTATTTTTACTCATTTCCTCCATCAATCTTTCAAAATGTTGAGCGCTCTTTTGCGAATCAACATTCCTAATTTTTCCTTTCTGAATAAAAGAAGAAAAGGCAGTTTTTGGCTCCACAGTAAGTGAATAACAGGAAATATGAGGAACATCAAGTTCAAGAGCCAATTCAATATTGCGCTTCCATTGATCGTTAGTTAAAGTTTGAATACCATAGATAAGGTCAATCGTAATGTTTTTAAATCCGGCCTTTTTTGCATTCCCTACACATTCAACGGCTTCCTTTGAACTGTGCGCTCTGTTCAGAAATTTCAGGTCTTCTTCCCTGAAGCTCTGGACACCGATGCTTAAACGATTGACGGGAGTTTCTGCAAGTTCAGCTAATTTTTCTTTTGAAAGATCATCGGGGTTTGCCTCCATCGTGATCTCTGCGTCTTTGCCAATAGAAAAATGTGTTGATATTTTTTCAAATATCCCAAGAATCTCATCTTGTGATAATATAGAAGGTGTTCCACCACCGAAATAAATTGTATTTATATTTTTCGTTTCAAGATACTCCTTCTGCAATGAAATTTCTTTCCGGATAGCAGTTAAAAGTTCTTTCTTGTTTTTTAACGAGGTGGAAAAATGAAAATCGCAATAGTAACAAGCCTGACGACAGAAGGGAATGTGAATGTAAATACCAGCCACAGAATAATGGATAATATTTAATGGCTAATGTTTAATGGCTAAGGAAATAGGTATGCATCAACTATTAAACATCAACCATTAACCATAGAATTTTTCTATTTATTTAAAACGATACGTATGGTAGTACCCTTTCCTATTTCAGAGTGCTTCACAAAAATTTTACCACCGTGATAATTTTCAATAATGCGCTTTACGAGCGATAGTCCCAGCCCCCAGCCTCTTTGCTTTGTGGTGAATCCCGGCTGGAAGATAGTTCTGTATTTGGATCGGTTAATTCCTTTTCCTGTATCGGTTACATCAATATAAACAAACTGCAACTGATCTGAAACTTCAACAGAAATAGAACCGGTTCCATCCATAGCATCCACAGAATTGCGGCAAAGATTTTCTATTACCCATTCAAAAAGGGGGATATTAAGTTTAACTGAAATGGGATGTGAATGTTGGGAGATAACGGAAAAATTCACGCTTGTGGAAGTGCGTGTTCTCATGTAATCAATAGATTTATTCAGCACATCCATAATATCCGCTTTATCCAGAACAGGCAGTGAACCAATTTTGGAAAAACGCTCTGTGATGGTTTCAAGACGTTTAACATCCTGCCTGGCTTCTGCCAGCATTTGTTCATCCACCCCCTTCATCTTGAGATATTCCAACCAGGCAATGATAGAGGATAGCGGAGTGCCCAGCTGATGAGCCGTTTCTTTTGCCATACCCAGCCATACCTGATCCTGCTCCGCTTTGCGTGCAGTACTAAAAAGCAGGTAAGAGATAAGAAGGAAAATACCAATAATGCCAAATTGGAAATACGGATAGTATCGAAGTTGTGTCAGCAAAAAGGATTCTTTATAAAAAATATAATTTTTCTGCCCGTCACCCAAATCAACTTCAATAGGACTATTTTCTATTGCAAATTCTCCAATGGATTTTTGAACGAACAGCGAATCCTTCATCTTCAGAGTGTCCATATTGCCGAACTCAAGCACATTTATTCTGGTTGAATCTGTATATATCACAGGAACGGAGGCGGAATTCACCGCAACCTCAGAGATAAAGGAACGGATCAGTCCGTCAAAAACAGTTTTCAGTTCCGTAAAAAGGCGGGAATCCCGGTAATAGAGATAGTTCTTTTTCCCGGGCAGAATTTCAATCTCAATGGGATCGTGCTGGCTCTTCATCGTGTCTACCTGCCTGATCAAATATTCCTTATTACCTGCATAAGCTGTATCAATATTCTTTGAAAGCATAACAACCCCCTTATTATTCATAATAATAACGGGGATGGTGAGGTTATTTTTTATCACTTCCAGCACAAAGGTATAGTCGCTCAGGTCGCGCCCCAGCTGACGGTTGGCCTCCGCCCACAAGCTGATCTTCTGCCTTTCTTCCGCTTCTATCTTATGAAACAGTTCATTGGTGTATTTTACAAGGCTGGCTTTTCGCTGAATGGCTTCTGCCCACAGACGAACTTTTTTCTTTTCGTCATCGGCAATTTTTTTGACAAGAATATTTGTGTACCAAAGCGAGGCAATGACAATGAGTACCGCTCCGAGAAGCAAAAAAAATTTCCATCGCTGTTTACGGGTATAAATATTCATACGTACGAATAACGAACCGTTACGAATTTACGAAAGAAATCCGCAGACAAACAAGAAAGAAAAAGAGGAAGAACATTACTCCTTGACTGAGAAAGAAATATTGGGCTGCTTATGGTTCGCCCGGCCCATTTCAGAAAGTTTCGCAGTGGTCTTATCCGTATTGGTAATGGTAGTTGTAATACTGATTTACTGAGGAGAATAAATCAGCTTGATCGTTTTCTTGTATTTACCTGCAATAAAATTGAGCATATACATTCCGGCAGGAAGTTTTGACCCTGATAAATTTATTTCAACTGCGTGGTTTCCGGCAGGTACGGTTTTCTGTGGATTGCTGATTTCAACTAATTGACTTCCGAGTATGGAATACAATTTCATGGAAACAGGCATGGCTTCGGGTAAACTGTATTGGATGACGACCGCATTGCTTGTAACTGTGGGAAATGCCGAAACAAGGGGTTGTAATGAAAGCAATTCGGGAACACCTACCGGTACGAAGTGAGCCACAATGGTGTCGGAATTTGAAAGATTAACCTTCACGCTTACAGAAGTTACATTTGGATTGAGTGTGTTATTATTTGCCGA
>SCSP01000399.1 GCA_004297845.1 Bacteroidota bacterium
CAGTAGTAGGACATTTGAGGATGATACAAAAATCACCTGAACGTGTAATGGGATATTTTAATTCCAAAGAAACAAAATATGCTGCGTGAATGTAGATTCTATTATGAGACGGTTAATAATAGATGTGTGCTTGGCGTATGTAATCAGACCAATACATCAGGTTGCGCATATGTCCCAGATCCAGATTTTGACCCCACAAACCCATGCCCAGGTCTTTTTGACGCATGTGGTACAGGTGCTATAACGGGAGCAGACGGAAAACCTGGTGCTATTGGGTTTTATGCTGCCAATGAATTTATTCAAGGACAACCTTCGGCAGTTTTGCCGGGATATATTGGCAATCTTGTATATAGAACAGAGTGGAATTTTGGTTTAAATAGCCTTATACTACCTCCTACGTCAATATGGAAATATGTGTTGGCTGCAATAGGAGGAGTAGGCAAATTTACAGAGATTCATGGTCCGCCACTCCAAATTATTCTGAAAGCTTCAAAGAAAGATATTGCACAATTTTTGGTGCATGATGGAGTAAAAAAACACTGGGAGCATCTCATCTTGCTTAATAGGTTATTGTATGGAACTCAGCACAAAAATAATGGAGATGAAATCATAATTCCCAATGCATATTATGAATGTCTTTTAGATGCTGCTCCATGCCGAGGACATGATGGTATAGAAAGCATAGTAAATGAAGAATGGGGTTGGACGGATAGATTAGGTGGAGACAGGGCTAATGGCCAAGCTAATTCTGATGCCCATTCGAGAGTAGATTTTGCGTTTTATTTCAATCTTTATAATGAAATAAACCCCGGATATCTCGGGAATCAATATGTATCGACCCCTATTAAGGATTTGGCAATAGAAAACATTGATAAAAATAATTATACTGAATATGACAAGAAAAATTTTATGGCTGCAAATAGTATAACTGCACACAATAATTATATTATTGATAATGACAATTTTGAAGGACAAGGGCGAGTAACATTTGTTGCAGGGAAAACAATTGATTTGCTCCCAGGTTTTAATGTTACTTCAGGCGCAACTTTAAATGCATATATAGATCCTACTATTGGACAAATGACATGTATTGAGCCTGCGGTAACAGATTGCAATTTTTTAGAAGTAGGTTTAAAATTTACGCCTGATTCAACCGACCCTGAAACTTTTGATACACTCCAAATTTTATTTCAAGATGCGACATTGCGGTTTGCAAATCCAATTACAGAGCCGGAAGAAACAACTTTTGACATATCTATTATTCCTAATCCTTCAACGGGTATTTTCAATCTAATTTGTAAGAACGCATTGCAAAGCGTTGAAGTTAGAGACATGTTAGGTAATCTTGTACATAATAAAATAGCAAACAACAACTCTCGAAATGTTGATATTGATATTTCGAATAATCCGCCTGGTATTTATTTTTTAAAAGCCCGAAGTACAGACAAAGTTTATACGGAGAAGGTTATCCTTCACTAAAGTGAACGGCACCATCCCGTTCAGCGTAGGTGTGCCGTGAAACAATAATGCCGATGGTTATTGTATGTTGTATGAAAGATGATAGTAGGACTATCACAGTCGCTGTGCAAGCGGAGGCTGTAAACCACCTCTCGGTGCTGATTCAGTAATGAATTGGTATTGAACGGAAAGAGGAAAAGGCTGTATAAAGCAGTCAGGTAAGAATAAGAGAGATGAATGTAAATGAACCATTGAAGAAGTTGCGAGACAACGGTACACCTTGTCAAAAGCCGGTTATCTACGCGACCGGTGAAGGATTATAGCAGCCAACTTGCATACTGTTTGTGGAGATATAAGAACTCATAGAGTAGTTGTTGAAACCTTTACATGCGATTTTGTTTTTGACAAAAACTATTCTCTCCTCTCGCTACAAGAACGAAAGGAAAAAGTTATGAAAAATAAACATCTGTTAAATGTTCAATCAGCAAAAGAAATGGACGAGAAAGGTAATGACATAGGAAATACCGCTATGGGCATTTTGCAAAATGTTGAGGAACATGAGCTTTACCTTTATCAACACGATGAGAAGATAAAATCTCTAGAAGACGAAAATACATTACTGAAAAAATAAATTTTACTTCAACAAGAAATATTGGAACAACATAAAAAAGCAATAGAAGAACTGAAAAAGAAAATAAACTAAAACAAATAAAATTTAGAGATGATAAAATTTGTTAG
>SCSP01000400.1 GCA_004297845.1 Bacteroidota bacterium
TTTAAAAACCAAAATGAAAAACCAAAATCACACCCCACCTAAATCCTCCCCGAAGGGGAGGACTTGTAGTACTACATCTCTCCCCCTTCGGGGGAGTTGGAGGGGGTGTTTCCTCCTCCTCCTCCTCTCTCTCCCCTTTGGGGAGAGCCGGAGAGGGGTGGCCCAAAACATCGGCATCAACACCACGGGCGCAGCAGCAAATAGTTCTGCTTTGTTGGATGTGAGAAACGGCAATCTCACTACCGGAGGCGACACCAAAGGGCTGCTTTGCCCTCATGTGGCGCTGACAAATATCACCGATGTAACCACCATTGCCACTCCTGCTAACGGCCTCATTGTTTACAATACCAATGCCGCCATGACCAATGGCAACGGAGTGGGTTTGTATTTTTATTGCTCCAGCGGCTGCACCACCACCGGATGGAAGTTTATGGTAGCGCCTAATAACGGGCCCGGTACTGCAGGGCAGGTATTAAAATCAAATGGCGCAGGAGCGCAGCTTACTTGGCAGAATGATAATAATTCAGGCGGAACAGTAACTTCTGTTACCGGAACGGCTCCTATTGCTTCCAGCGGAGGTACTACTCCCAATATTACCATTACCAGTCCGCTCCCCATTGCCAATGGCGGAACCAATATCACAACCGTCGGAGCGGCAGGGGCTGTAATATATTCTAACGCAACGCAACATGCTTCAACAGCGGTAGGTAATTCCGGAGAAGTGCTGATTTCACAAGGAGCGGGAGCTCCCCAATGGCAAAACCCCAGCGTACTGTCGCAAACACTGTACATAGTGACTACAAGAATGGTTTACGGCAGTCCTGTTTGTCCTGGAGCGCCTGCTGATTTCTGTCCTGCAGGTTGGACTATAGTCACAAGTTGGAATGATTGTTATAGAACAGGCTATACTGGTGCGGAGTGGATATATAACAACATGAAACAAACTTTATGTAGCAAGTAGAGCGTAACGATAAAGCATATATTGGAAGTTGAAAAATCCGGTATTAATAATTCTGAAGAAACAAACTATACGAGGTGATGCGTTTTGCCATAAAAAAAACAGTATTTACGGTTTTAACTATCCTTATTGCCTATAATGTTTATACGCAAACCGCCCCCTCTCACTTAAAATATTTTGGATTTGCGCATATTGATTGCGGCCTGGACGACCCGAATGATGCGCAGGCCACAACCAATTACATTTCAGAGATCGATTCTTTTTCAAACATCGCGCATATGTGTGTGGAGGATTATGCCGATACGATTATTTCAAGGGTTAATCTCATGAACAATCACTGCGTAAAAGTCAGTCTTGCCGTATCAAACATATTTTTATTCCTGGCAGATACAAATGGGCCAAGCGGATCGAATTACAACCTGTATTCCGATTATTTAACCCGATGGAATACATTTAAAAATACAAATGCGGCCGTATTGAATGACTCACAGATTATCAGTTTTTATGTGTGCGATGAACCCACATGGAATGGCGTAGCCTTTGGAGAATTGGATGCGATATGCTCTTTGATTAAAGCTGATTTTCCGAACATCCCCATCTCATTCGTTGAGGCATATACGGAGGTGAATAATGTGCAGGTACCAACAACGGCAGACTGGATAGGTTTTGACCGCTATGGGGTATATGATGTGTCAGTGGATTCGGCTTACTTGAGCGAATTAGCGGTTATAAAATCGAAACGATCCGCTCCATCTCAGAAAATAATCTTAATTTTTGACGCTCAATGGTATTCCGGATTCTGGCCGGCCGGATGGCAGCCCGATACTATGGAGCACGTAGTGCAGCATTATTATGATCTTGCGGCAGCCGATACGAACATTGTTGCCATGGCAGGGTTTACCTGGCCCGGTATTGCACCGGGATGGTTAGGCGCAAGAAGTCTGCCGCAAAACGTAATAAACAAAACCATTCAGATTGGGAATATGATCAAAGCAAACTACTCGCCCTGCAATATGACAGGGATTGACAATAATGAAAATTCAGAAGAGATCGCGGTTGTTTATCCCAATCCGACAAGAGGAGCGTTTACCATTACGACAAAAGAAAAGGGATGTTCGGTTGTCATTTTCAATCTGCTTGGAGAGCAACTTTATTCATCGCGGATAAACTCCGGTAAATCCGAAATCAATTTATCAAATCAGCCCGGAGGGATTTATTTCATCACTCTGAAAACAGAACAAAGAACAATAAATAAAAAACTGATTATCAACAGATAGATGAGAACACAAATTTTTAAATTCAGAAACCATGAAAACAATAACTTTCCTCTTGTCAAAAAAACAAAAAATGAAATCCATCCTATACATTCTGGGAATATTGCTTAATGTTTCCTATGCAACTACTGCTTCCGGAACTGTTTACTACGTTGCCACCACCGGCAGCGACTCAAACTCAGGCGCGCAAGCTTCTCCGTTTCTCACGGGTAACAAAGGTGTGAGCGTGCTTATTCCTGGAGATACGCTCTACATCAAAAGTGGAACCTATACGGAGGAGCTATTGGACAATATTCCTGCGGGAACCTCGTGGAATATGCCAGTCACCGTAGCCGCCTATCCGGGCAACACCGTAACGCTAAAGCCAAATCCTGGGGCAGGATTTGTACTCCACTTCCAAGGCCCGCAGCAGTACATCATCATCGATGGGCTGATTCTTGATGCTGTCAATACCATCTACGATGCGGTGAAGATCACGGATGGGGCGAACCACATAAGAATTCAGAATGCAGAAATTAAAAATGCCGCGCAACAAGGCGTCTTGGTAAGTGGCTTATACTCTGGTTATAACGAATTTATCAATCTGAATGTGCACAATAACCGCGGTGTCGGTAGCTTGGATCCTGACCATTACCACGGATTCTATATCTCCACGAGTAACAACCTCATAGAGGGATCGGTAATCTCCAGCAATACTGGCTTTGGCGTGCATGTGTACGAGGAAGATTTTGCGTTATATGGGCGGGTTGACAACAATATCGTCCGGAATAATCGTATCTATAATAACGGGAATTATACTGGTAGCTATGCCGCAGGTATAATAATTAGCTCTGGGGATAACAATACCGCGTATAACAATCTTGTGTGGTCCAATAATAGGGGGATTCATATCGCCTACTTCAACCCCACCAATACCAAGGTGTATAACAACACGGTGTACGGGAATGCCTCAGGTGGCTCAGGTGGCATCGAGATAGGAACCGATAGTCAAAATGCGGATGTCCGAAACAATATCTTCTACGCGAATAATGTTCCTGAAATCCAGGACAATGGGGCCGGGACGGTACTAAGCAACAACCTGCTGGGCACCGACCCAAAGTTTGTCAATGCAGCAGGAGGGGATTTCCACCTGCAACCTGGCAGTCCTGCCATTGATTCCGGATTAAATCTTTCTCCCGATGTAGTGGATGATTTCAGCGGCACACTTCGCCCGCAGGGAAGCGGCTATGACATCGGAGCGTATGAATACGTCTCCAATCCTTCCGCCAGCACAGAACTTCCGAAAACAGAAAACGAATTGCTTATTTATCCTAATCCCTCAAACGATGGAGCATTTACTATTGCGATAAAAGAAAAAGGATGTTCGGTTGTCATTTTCAATCTGCTTGGAGAGCAACTTTATTCATCGCGGATAAACTCCGGTAAATCCGAAATCGATTTATCAAATCAGCCCGGAGGGATTTATTTCATCACTCTGAAAACAGAACAAAGAACAATAAATAAAAAACTAATCATCAACAGATAGGGATGTTATAGAGTTTAAATGAAAACGCTTAAATGCAATATTTTCGATTTAGTTTGTTTATTGAATCCGGGTTTTCAATTTGCAATTTTTGGTTGGTTGTTCATTGCCAACTGCCTGTTGTTTACTGCCAACTCTTTTTCCCAGGGCACATGGACACAGAAAACATCCTTGCCCTTTGCGCCCGCGCTTCCTTGCCCCGGCCGCCTGAGCGCAGTGGCTTTTACAATAGGAGCAAAAGGGTATCTGGGAACAGGATACGCACTGGGTCCGAATTTTTCATGCACTAATTCTCCAAATCTCGTAACTGACAATTTTTGGGAATACGATCCTGTTACCGATAGCTGGACACAAAAGGCAAACTTTGGAGGCGGGCCTCGTTGGTACGCTGTTGGGTTCTCCATCGGCACAAAAGGATATGTAGGAACAGGAATAGATGAAGCCGGTGGCGGCACCCTGCCCAGCGATTTTTATAATGATTTATGGGAATACAACCCCATTACCAATACATGGACAGCTTTAGCTAATTGCCCGGGTGTTGCCCGTGCCACTGCTTGTGCATTTTCGGTAGGCGGTTTTGGTTATATAGGAACGGGAGTTGATGGAAATTATTCTTATCTGCAGGATATGTGGAAATATGACCCGGCAACTAACGCATGGAGTCCGGTTACTGCTTTCCCCGGAGGATTTCGCAGTGATATTGACAGAGCGCCCTTTGTGATCGGCAACAAGGCATACTTGGGAACAGGATATGACGGGAATGTTGAATATAATGATTTTTGGGAGTATGATTATATCACTAACGCGTGGATGCAAAAAGCAAACTTTCCGGGAATCGCAAGAATAGGAGCAACGGGCTTTAGTATATGTAATAAGGGTTTTCTTGGACTTGGAGGGTATAGTCCACCCCCCAGTACGACCTTTAATGATATGTGGATGTACGACCCCGTAACAAATTCATGGATCCCGGTTACTGCTTTCCCCGGAGGGACACGAGTGGATGCCCCCTCTTTTGTAATAAACGATAAAGCATATATTGGAACAGGATATTCTTTAATCAGTATCATCAGTAAATATTGGGATGACTTGTGGGAATTTTCGATGACCGGTGCAGGTATTACAGCCGCAAGCAATACAACCATTTGCGCGGGCAATTCAGCAACACTCATTGCTTCAGGAGGCAACAGCTATTTATGGAGTAACGGGCAAACCACTTCTTCCATCGTTGTTACGCCCACCGCCACCACCACTTATACAGTCAGCGGTACCGGTTCTTGCGGCACGGGTACGGATAGTGTTACAGTTACAGTAGGTAGTAATGTTACCGCTGCCGCAGGCCCCAACAGTACAATATGCGCTGGACAGAATGTAACACTCACCGCATCGGGAGGTACTCCGTATTCATGGAATACAGGAGCAGCCACCAGCGGCATTGTTATTTCTCCAACTGCCACAAGCAACTATTCTGTGATAGTGGGCAGCGGAGGTTGTGCGGATACTGCATCGGCAAGCGTTACGGTAAATCCATCGCCTTCTGTTTCTGTTTCGGGCAACACCATGCTTTGCGCTGGTGATATTGCCACGCTCACCGCTTCGGGCGGAACGGGTTATTTATGGAGCAACGGAAGTTCGGCAGCTACAATTAATGTTTCTCCGAGCGCAACCACCGCTTACACTGTTACAACATCGAATGGTTTTTGCTCAGGCATGGCATCAGTTACAGTTGTTGTTTCTCCGCCTCCTGTCGTATCGGTTTCAGGAGCAACAATTTGTTCCGGCCAAACCGAAACACTTACCGCAAGCGGTGGAGGCAGTTATTCATGGAGCAATGGACAGACAATAAACCCCATTTCAGTTTCTCCAACTTCTACATCAACTTACTCTGTAATTGTTTCCATTGGTAGTTGTTCCGATACGGCATCCGCAACAGTTACAGTAAATCCTTCTCCTTCAGTTTCCGTTTCAGGCAATACCACGCTCTGTACAGGAGATATTGCCACCCTCACCGCATCGGGCAGTAATAATTATTCATGGAGCAATGGAAGTTCGGCAACCACAATTACTATTTCTCCTATCGCAACTACGACCTATACTGTTACAACTTCCAACGGTTCATGCGCAAGCGCAGCATCCATCACCGTTGTTGTTTCTCCTCCGCCTGTTGCCTCTGCAAATGGCACAACTATTTGTGCCGGACAAACCGCCATACTTACTGCAAGTGGCGGAGGAACTTATTCATGGAGCAATGGTGCAACCACTTCTTCGATCACTGTTACGCCAACAGCCGCTGCCACTTACTCGGTTATTGTATCCATCGGTTCCTGTGCTGATACCACGAGTGTAATCGTTACGGTCAATCCAAGCCCCGTTGCAACAGCATGGAGTAATGTTACCGTACAGCATGGACAAAGCACAACGCTTGCCGCAAGTGGAGGCGGGACTTACCAGTGGAGCAACGGATCAACAGATAATCCCATTACGGTTTCCCCTCCGGTAACAACCATCTATTGCGTAACAATAACCCAGAACAACTGTAGCGACACTGCCTGCATAACAGTCAGCGTAGAACCCATTGACTGTAGCTTTTCCGATGACCAGTTGTTTGTCCCTGATGCTTTCTCTCCCAACAATGATACAAAGAACGATGTGCTGGGAGTGTATTATCCCAACCCAAGCTGCATCAGAGAATTTGTATTGATTATTTACGACCGATGGGGAGAAAAAGTGTTCGAGGCAGACCAGATTACTGCTTTATGGGATGGAACATACAAAGGCAAGTTGATGAACGCAGCCGTGTTTGTGTATTACATGAAAGTAACATTCATAACCGGCAATGAAACAGTAAGAAAAGGAAACATCAGTTTAATACGGTGAGTAGCCTCGTCTGCTCCATGTGCATTTTGAATGTGCAAAATCCCATGTTCCATATATTTTACGAACTATTCGATAAGAAGAGCGTCAGAGTATTTCTTTCTGAAATCTTCTTTCTTTTTGTCGTCCCGAACATGTTCTACTTTAATTTTTTTTTCTGTGTCTGCCCTGGAATGTTTGCACCCAACTGTGAATCGTTTGATGCTGGATGCCATACTGTCGTGTCTGTCCTCCCAAATTCGATAGTCCATCTGTCCAGAAAATTCCCATATCGTCTTGTTGTGAAAGGGCATTATAGCCGCCAGTGCGAGATGAGGAACAAAAAATATTTTTCTTATATCTGTTTGTGCAGTGATCTTCGAGAGAGACGGGCTCCGGAAGAAAATTTCCTGTGGCATCATGAAATCCCCCCTTACGCGAAGCGCGTGAGGGACCTCCTTTGCGAAGGGGAAAACAGCCAAAGGCATCCCGCTAAAACAAAAAGGGCCTCCGGTTAAGGAAGCCCTTTTGAAAATATTGAAAATCAGCGTTTAGTAAACCAAAACCTTTTTCACAGTTTCGTTCTTAGAGTTAGAAACACTCAGCATATAAACTCCCTTGTTGAAAGCCGAAATATCAAGTTTGTTGGAATATGTTCCGCTGAAGCCATCTAACTTTTCCTCATGAACCACCTGTCCGATGGTGTTGGTGATTCTCACCATGTAATTGTCGGTTTTTTCGGTGTGGAATGTAAGTGTGAATGTTCCATTGTTCGGATTTGGAAAAATATCCAAAAGGTTGCTTGTAAATACATCCTCAATACCGATAAGGGAGCAATTGTCCGTGATAGAAACAGCCGTTCTTCCTGTATTACAAACAATGTTCGTGAATTGCCAGTCGTAGAAAAAATAATAATAGGACGAGCCCGCATTGCTTCCTGTTACGGTTAAGGCGTTGCTTCCTCCATCGTTATATGGATAAGCAGGCCCTGTGCTGTTCCTGAATGCGTCAACAAGCCCGCGGAACTTGATGAAGTAATCTGTGCCGGGATAGACTGTTCTGTTGATGGTAACGGTGGTGGGCGTAACGGTTCCGGAATTTGCAACATTCAGGGTTGTATCCGTAACTAAGTTGCCGTTGGCATCTATGATTTCAATGGTTCTTATTCCGGCAGATCCTGTATACACCTTAACGCTGTTGATGGTAACCGGCTTTAATACATTAAAATAAAGTCCGCGGATGTCATTTGCCGTAAAGAGGGTTCCTGCGCCCATGGAAAGATCAGGAGCTGCTGTAATGTCAATGTTACCTGCAGGGAATGCTTCATCCACATATACTGTTTGTGTACCCCATAAAGTTGGAGAAATGGAATAGGGAGACGTGTTGTCTGATCCCAAAAGAGTACCTCCCGAAGGCTGGTTCCACCAGCGAACTGTACCTGCGGCAGATGGAGTTGCGGTAAGCGTTACAGCAACAGGACCGCAAATAGTATAGGAAGATGAAGTTGGAGCAGCCTGGGCAGAACTGATGCTGATATAACTTCCAAAAGTCTGTGCATCTGTACCATTTGCATTGGTGGAGGTAAGAGTAACAGAATATGATCCGGGGGTGTTATATACCACAAATGGGTTCTGTGTTGTTGAAGCAGCAGGAGATCCGCCGGGGAAAGACCAGTTCCAGGAAGTTGGCTGTCCTGCGGTATAATCCGAAAACTGAACACCTAAGCCCGGGCATCCTACAAGGATACTTCCTGCAAAGTTCGCATCAGGAGGATAAGAACCTGCTGCATATAAAGTAGACTCCCACATTCCTCTTCCGTAGGTGGATGCACGTATCTTACTGGTTGTGCCATAGAAAATTTCAATCTGAGAAATTACAACACTGGGAAGGTTGGTAGAAAAAGGCTGCCAAACATTTAAGCTGGCATCCTTAAAAAATACGCCACCATCTGTTCCTGCATAGATGGCATCATTTCCGTTTTTATCAATAGCCAGGCAATTAACTGAGATGTTAGGAAGAGAGGCTGATATGTTTGTCCAGGATGTTCCCTGATTGGCAGTTTGGAAAACCTTGTTGATGTTTGAAAATCCGGAGTAGCTGATCCATGCCTTTTGCACATCGGTAGGATGGCAGACAATATCGCTGATGTTTCCACTTGGCAATCCTGAAATTGCAGTCCAGGCAGCGCCCGCATTGATTGACTTGTAAAGTATGCCGCCTTTTGCGGTCCACATGACCTGAGAACTTACAGGGGATACGGCTATCGCAGAAATTGTAACGCTACTTGTTCCTGCCACATTGCTGAGCTTACTGAAAGCGCCCCCTCCTGTTGATTTCCAAACATTAGAACATCCCGCATAAATGGTACTTGCCGTAGTAGGATCTTCGTTCCATTCTGTTACCCAAGGACATTGTTCCGTAGTGCCCTGAGTAATTCCGGACATTCCGGACCAGGAACCTCCTCCGCTTGTAGAACGGAAAAGTGAGCCATTGTACTGGGAAGACCACATATTGTTATCACTGCCATGGCTGATGAACGCGAGCATTCCATCCCCGCCATTGGCGGCCACCCATGACCCATTGTAAAGGTTGGTGCCGTTATCCTGCCATCCCTGTATAATAAGGTTGGCATTGGTTTTGGAATGGCCAAATCCGTACATTTGGGAAATAGCGAGATTGCTGCTAAGGTCGGTCCAGGAGGTTCCATTGTTGGTTGACTTCCAAACACCTCCATCGCTGGTAAGATAAACAGTAGAAGCACTTGTATAAATTATGTCATGATAATCAACGTGAGTGGAGGTAGCGATTTGAGACCAGCTGGTTCCACCGTTTGTTGATTTCATGAACTGTGTTTGCCCTCCCAGCATAACTTCTGTGGCAGTAGTAGGATTTGCAGCGATACACAAATCATAATACCCTTGATTGCCAATGTCTGGGCCGGTTATCTTGGCGCCAAAACTTGCTCCGCTTGTAGTTGATTTATAAATGCCTTCCATATCATACGTGGTTGCTTTCATAGCGACAAGATAGACCAGATTTGGATCGGCAGCAGTAGTAGCGATTGCCATACGCTGAACAGCAGCGGCAGCGGGGAGCGTAGAAGTAATTTTCGTCCATATAGCTCCGTTATCTGTAGATCTCCAAAATTCTGTTCCGCAGGCATAAAGTGTTGAAGTAGTGCCTGGTTTAAATTCCATGTCTTTAAAAGATCCGGTTACCGGTGCGGTTGTAGAAGATATTGCCTGCGTAAAAGTTGTTCCGCCATTTGTGCTGCGGTAAATACCTAATGAGGAGGCTACATTGATGATCTGTCCCGTAGGATCAATAAGCACTTTGCTGATCATCCTATATGTACTGAGACCAAAAATCAATCCTGTTTTGTTCCATGTTGCTCCTCCATCGGTTGATTTTAGAAGTCCTACGGAATAGTTATCTCCTCCGTCTCCATCACCGGTTGCCAGATACATGGTGTTTGGGTTAGTAGGGTCGAATACCAAATCCGTACATCCGATAACCTGAGCTACCCAGTCCGTTGTGGTGGTCCATGAAGTTCCTCCGTTCGTAGATACCCAGAGCCCTCCGCTTGGCGAGCCCACATAAATCGTATTCGGATTGGTAGGATGAACGCGTACAAAGTTCAAGCGGCCTGCACCGGCCAAAGCAGCGGTATTGCTTGGTCCGATAAACGTCCAGTTGCCGGCCATAGTTTTGTCATATCCTTTTTTATATTCAGTCATTGCGTTCCAAACGGCATCAGGTGCAAAACGCGCTCCGGTTTCGGAAACACGTGATTTCATGAAGTGCTCCCAACGCCTGAAGATTTTATGCCCCGGAACCTGAGTCGGATCCGATCCGTTCGCCAGCCTATAGCTTGCAACGTAGTCCTTTTGATATTTGTCATACGCCTTTTGTACTTCAAAGAAGTTAACATCAGGATCATTCATCATATCTACCCAGTCCTGAGAGAAAAGTGTGGTAGTAAACAATAGTGCAGCCGATAAGAGGATGCTTTTGGTGAGTGGATTTTTTTTCATCGCGAATTGATTATGATTTGTGTTGTTTTTTCTTCCTTCCTTGTTAAAACGGAGTGTAAAGGTAGTAATTACATTAAGTATATCAAATTTTTAGGCAACTTTTTTTGGCATAAATTCATGCAAAATGCAGTTTCCATGGATGGTTTATATACATGAAACGGGATAAGATAGTACATTCTAATAGGCATCTCTAAAAACTACCCTATACCCTCTCTTGAGGAGAGGGAAGGGAGAGGCGAAAAGAGGGTTTTTAGAGATGCTCCTAATGTTGTACAGCAGCAAGTTTGCGCTATGCGGGCTGATGTTTAAGTTTGAAAAATTGTATCTTCGGCTTATGTTTGCAATGGCAGACAATTTTGTATTCCAAAATCCCGCACATCGCAAACTTGTGGAATGTTAGTGACTATGATTAACGACCTTCCTTTTTGCAATCATGCTATGCAGGACACCTGTGTTTGCGATATATTTATCATCCTGCTTTGCGACAAGTTGCAACTCCGATAATTTTTCAATGTCACGCTGGACGGTTTTATCAGAAATATTGGAATATATTTTTGCAAGCGGGATAGACACATTTGTAATTTCAGACATTGCAATAAATTTTCCAATCGGCATTTCTAAAGCAAGTGTTCTTTGACGCTTGAATACTTCTTCGGTGACAGTTGACCGAATCTCGTCAAACTTTCCAAAGATTAAACTTTTCCAAGTGTTTTCAAACTGACTTTTTTGAATTACTTCCAGCGTCAGGACTAATCCATCTCTGAACCCAAGCAGCGCATACTCAATAAAACCGGACAAATCTTTTTCTTGCGTTGCTTTTTCAATTTGTCTATAATATGCTGTTCGTGTAAGATTGTAATAATTGGACAGAATATGTGAAGCAATATCTGGATTCCCACCTCTTAACAAAATATAAAATTCCGCTAACCGACCCGTGCGACCATTCCCATCTCCGAATGGATGTATCCATTCAATATAAATATGCGACACCATTGCCTGTATTACAACTTCTGAAAAACTCTGCTCTTTTTCCGTATATCTAAATTCCTCTCTTAACCATTGACACATTTTCTCTAACAATATAGGAACATCTCTGTAGTCGGGACAACGATAACTGCCGACAACGACATCATTATTTCTCAGTTGCCCTGGAATTGCGTTGAAATGTTCCGCTAAATCTTTTCCGACCATTTTGTGAAATCGTTTTAATAAATCAACAAAAATAAAATGTTCGGTTTTAGCATTAAGAATTTCATTTAGTAATTCATTAAATGCTTCAAGAATATTTTTAACTTCAATTTCCTGATATGCCTTGCTTGGAGGCAATTTCTGTTTCTCCATTATTTTTTTTACCTCTTCATCAGACAAAGTATTGCCTTCAATTGCTGTTGTTGCTTGCGCTCCTTTCATCAGTGCGACATTCATTAATTGCTGGTAATGATGTGGTAAAATTGGAGTATTATTTATAGACCTAACATACGCTTCACATTGACCAAGATAAATCAATGATTTTTCGGACAACTTCCATTGTTTTCTGAACAATAAATGCGGGTATTCTCTTTTTAAGTCATTCATAATCAAGCTGTAATTTAGGACAACCTCGTGGACAACCTTTTGGACAAAATCGCGGACAAATATAGGGACTTTTTTGAAATAACAAATAAAAAAAATCCCACGCACACTACAACCGGGAGCTACATTATAAAATGTGCGCTGATAGATTCGTGGCTCAGCACTTTGTCAATAACGCTGGCGAAGAGATCAGCAACAGAAATCACTTTTATTTTGGGAGATGCCTGTTTGAGAGGAATTGTATCTGTAACGATCATCTCCAGTAATTTTGATTTTTCAATTTTTTCGTATGCCTTGCCCGAAAGTACAGGGTGTGTGCAGATAGCGCGTACACTTTTTGCTCCTTTGCCGATCAGCATATCCGCAGCGGTGCAAAGTGTGCCTGCGGTATCCACCAGATCGTCCACCAGAATCACGTTTTTGCCTTCCACTTCACCGATCACGGTCATGCTTTCTATCACATTCGCTTGTTTGCGTTGCTTGTGGCAGATGGCAATATCAGATACCAGGTATTTTGCGTATGCGTTCGCGCGCTTGGATCCTCCAATGTCGGGCGTAACAATAATAAGGTCAGATAAGTTCAGTTCTTTAATATATGGAACGAATACGGTGGAAGCATACAGATGATCCACCGGCATTTCAAAAAAACCCTGTATCTGGTCTGCATGCAGATCCATGGTCATGATGCGGTTTGCCCCCGCTGCCGTTAAAAGGTTCGCGATCAGCTTGGCTCCGATGGGAACCCGGGGCTGGTCTTTCCGGTCCTGGCGGGCAAAACCAAAATAAGGAATCACCGCAACAATGTTTTTTGCCGATGCGCGTTTGGCGGCATCAATCATCAGTAAAAGTTCAAACAAATTTTCTGTAGGAGGAAAAGTTGATTGGATCAGAAAAACATTATTCCCGCGAACTGTTTCTTCAAAAGAAGGGGCAAATTCTCCATCGCTGAAACGGTTCAGCGCTACTTTCCCGAGGGGTTGGTTGCAGGCTTTTGCAATTTTTTCGGCCAAAGCCTGCGAGGCGGTGCCGGAGAATATTTTTATGTCGGGAGTTGTCATAATCATGAACGAAACAAACTTACATGAAATTTCCAATTACAAAGATACAGTTTTTGCCTGTATTAAAAATGGCAATTATCAAAGCGAATTACAATTTCTATACATGAAACGGGTAAAATAGTACATTCTACAGGTTGTACAGATAACAGATTTTTTGCAGATTTACAGATTAGAGATGGCTGTTTATCTGAAAATCTGTGTTTATCTGTTATCTGTACCATATTGTGCAT
>SCSP01000401.1 GCA_004297845.1 Bacteroidota bacterium
CGAATTTTGTGCGATGAGTATAGGCCATCCGAGTGCCATGGCTGTATATGGAACAGGAGTAACTGTTGATGCCTCCGGCTATGTGTATGTAACTGGCGAAGCTATTTCCAACTTTGTCAATTTCGGCTCACAGGGAACTTTAACCATTCCGGGAGGTACCCAACCCTTTTTTATGGGGGTTTTTGATTCTAATTGCAACCTCGTTTGCAAAGAGGGATTAACATCTGGAGGAGCGTTTCCAAATCTGGCAGCAGATGCCTTTGGAAATGTGTTCATGGGAAGCAATTTCACAAACACCCTACAGATTGGTTCCACAACATTAACGGCACCACCCGGTGCAGATATTGTTGTCGCCAAGTATGTAAAATGCACAAGCAGCGCTCTTAACATAACCGCCTCCTCGGTGAGTGTAACATGCAGCGGACAATGCACCGGCACGGCAACCGCAAACCCATCGGGAGGCAGTTCGCCCTACACCTATTCATGGAATAGTTCCCCCGCACAAAACACCCAAACCGCCAACGGTCTTTGCGCAGGGAATTATGTGTGCACGGTAACCGATGGAACAGGCAGCACCGCAACTGCAAATGTTACCATCACCCAGCCCGCAGTGCTCACTGCCGCTGCTACTGCAACTGCCGCTACCTGTGGAAGCAGCAATGGAAGCGCAAGCGTAACTGCTGGCGGAGGTACGCCAAATTATACTTATAGTTGGTCGCCATCAGGCGGTAACTCATCCACCGCCACCGGACTTTCGGCAGGCAGTTACACCTGTACAGTTACTGATTCAAAAGGATGCACAAAAACCTCAACCGTGCAAATCACTTCAAGCGGTGGACCGGCAGTTACTACCGCCACCACCCCTCAAACCTGTGCACAGGCAGGAACAGCCACAGCAAATCCTTCTGGCGGAACTGCTCCTTACACCTACCAGTGGTGCAACGGTCAAACTACTTCCACAGCAACAAATCTTTCGGCAGGAAGTTGTACTGTAATTGTAACCGATGCGAGTGGTTGTTCAACTATTAATACAGTTACAATTTCTACAAACGGAAATATTCCGACAGCAATAGTAACAGCCACCTCTGCGTCCTGTGGAAATAATAACGGCACCGCAACGGCAATTGTTAACGGAGGTACATCGCCTTACACGTACTCTTGGAATCCTTCGGGACAAACTACTTCTTCTGTCACTGGACTTGCAGGAGGCACATACACAGTTACGATTACAGATGCTGGCGGATGTACCGCAGTACAAACAATAAATGTTTCGCAATCAACATCTGTTACCGCCACCGCTGCTTCAACTCCTGCGGCCTGTGGCAACAGCAATGGCACCGCCACCGCAGCTGCCAGCGGAGGAACTTCGCCTTATACTTATTTCTGGAATCCTTCCGCGCAAACAACCTCAATCGCTACGGGATTATCGGCAGGAAGTTATACTGCAATGATTACAGACGCGAACGGCTGTACGAAAACAGCAACGGCAGTTGTAACTTCTACAGGAGGTCCCGTTGCCACTGCTGCCGGCAATGCAACCATTACACAAGGGCAAAGCACAACCCTTACGGCAAGCGGAGGAGGAAGCTACCAGTGGAGCAGCGGCTCAACCCAGAACCAGATCACTGTTACGCCATCGGCCACTGCGGTTTATTGCGTAACGGTAACCGATGCCGGCAACTGCTCCGATAGTGCCTGCGTTACTGTAACAGTGAAAACGGAACCAACACCCTGCGGTGAAATATTTATTCCAAACGCTTTCTCTCCGAACAATGACGCACAGAATGAAATGGAATGTGTGTTGGGAGGATGTATTCAAAACATGACATTCACAATATACGACCGTTGGGGAGAAAAGGTTTTTGAAACCACTGATCAGAAAATCTGCTGGGATGGCACCTACAAAGGCAACTCCGATAGCTATCGGGGAATGAACACAGCCATGTTTGTTTATTTCCTGGAAGCAACTCTTACCAGCGGAGAAAAAATAAATAAGAAAGGAAATATCAGTTTGCTCAGATGAGGTGTCTGAAAAACCAAATTTTTCTTTTTGCATCCGATAGCTATCGGATTTGCATTTCTCCCTTTAGGGCCGGGGCAAGATGTATTCCGCCTTTTGGCGGACCACCTCCGCAAACGGGCGGTTTTCTATTTTACTTTCTAACCAGCTGATGTAGTCAAAAAACTCAAAAGGGGTTTTTTCGTATTCATCTTTTGCAATAGGTAATAATTTGTTCTTTAGTTTTTGAAATGCTTGTATCAATTCTTTTTGCGTATTTGTTTTTGGCAGTTCATTACGGAAAAAATAAATAATTACGATCTCAAATTTATGCAGTTGTTTCTTTTTTTTCAAGGTGCGATAAAGGGATTGAATAAGGGAAGGAAGTAAATCGGTATTACCGGATTCATAATGTACAATAAGATAGAACAAGCCGAGAGAACTCTCAAAATCAGGGCGGGTGTTTAACGAAACTTCATCCCTTATCCGGTTAAGCCGGTAGAGGCAGTTTTTATAGTCACCGGATCCAAAATAAAACAGGGCAATATTGTGAAATAACAGGGCTTTTTCATAATCATTCATGGATGGTTCGTACCCGCCAAGTTGTTTGTTAATTTCAAGGACGGGAGAAACCGCGCTGAAAAACTGCCCCGTAATAGTATAATAATTAAGACGATTGGTAGCGGTAATAAAAAAAAGTTTTGTCTTTTCATTGGATGATTTTGCCAACGGAACTAATAATTCAAGTTCTTTGAGATAAACAGGCATCTCGCTGTATTTTCGATTCAAGGTGCAGGAAGAAAGCATATTATTCAGATGGACAATAAATTTAGAAACAGCCTGCCTGATTTTCTCAG
>SCSP01000402.1 GCA_004297845.1 Bacteroidota bacterium
CTCCTCTTTTATTCCAACCTGTTTTAGTACCAATTCATTCTGCTCCCCCAATCTTGGCGAGCATTTCAGAATGAAGTTGTTTTTCTCCAAAAATTCTGTATTGTGAGAAGCGGGAGAAATTATTGCTTCTTTCCCATTTGGCAGAATTGTTTTCATAAAATATTTTTTCACGAATTCTAATTCTGCGACTTCTTTAATTGTATTGACAGGAGCAACTGATAAATTGAGCGAAAGGCAAAAATCAACGAACTCTTTTGTGGTGTAATCTTTTGTAAGCGCGCCAATCTCTAAATAGATTTTTTCTTTCTCTTTCATTCTGCCCTCGTTTGTTTTTCTTTTTTCAGACGCGAGTTTTTCTCCGCCAAAGGCGGATTGCGAAGTGAATTTCGCCCATTGCGAATCATTCCCAATGGCGAGATATACAAAACCGTCCTTTGTCGGATATACATTGCAGGGAATAAAACTGCGGTGTTCATTTCCGCTACGGGTGAACAGTTCATCATCGCTTTTTACAAAATTCAGCTGAGGAATTGCGGTGATCAGCCAGCTTGCCGCGCATTGCGCCATGGAGATGTGAATTTCGGCCCCCCCACCCCCCGAAGGAGGGATTTTTGAATTTGCTTTACTTACAAGTCTTTCCTTTTGTTTCAGTAAGGCAAGGAGAACTTGAGTAAAGGCTTCGTCTCCCGCTTTTAAATCAATAATTGGAATTCCGCAGGGAACAGGCTTTCCTTCGGGTTCTCCGGTAAGAAAAGTAAATCCGAGCAATGCCTGCAAGGCAGGGTCATAACCCGCACGTTCGGGATAATCAGGCCCCATAGCAGAAATTCCGCACCAGATCAGATCCGGGTTAGCCTCAGAAAGATTTTTGAAATCGATCCCTAATTGTTTGTAGCGTTTAGGCAAGGTGTTGCACATGAACACATCCACATTCAGTTCCCGAATGATCATTTTCAGCAACTCCTGTCCTTCTTTCTTCTTCAGGTCAATGGTGATGGCTTCCTTGCCGATATTTGGAGCAATGTAATAAGAGTGCAGATCGTGATATCCCAGATCAGCACCAATGTAACGGTTGGGGTCGCCAGCGTTTTCATTTTCTTCAGCGGGGGCTTCAATGCGAATCACACGCCAGCCTAACTGCACAAAACGCTGAGTGGCGTATGGAAGAGCGAGGGCCTGCTCCAATGATAATATTGTTCTTTGTTCCTTCATTCTTAAAAGAAAATCGGCTCTTCGTACTCCCCATAAACATCTTTCAGCACCTGAATAATTTCCCCTACGCTTGCATAATTTTTCACAGCCTCTATCGTGGCATGCATCAGGTTTTTATTTTCTTTTGCATCATTCCGTAGTTTCTCCAGAACTGCTTTGACCTTTGATGCATCGCGCGATGATTTTATTTTTTTCAATTTCTCAATCTGTTTGTTTGCCGCTTCCACATTGTAAGGATGGAATTCCACTGTTTTTGCTTCTTCTTCGCGTTTAAAACAATTTACTCCCACCTTCAGAATTTTTCCATCCTGCACTGCCTTTTCTCTTTCATAGGCCTGATGCGAAACTGCTTCCTGGATCTTCCCGGTAGCCACGGCATTGATAATTCCTCCCCACTTGTCAACCTTTTTCATTTCTTCCTTTATTTCCGTTTCGAATCGGTTAGTAAGCGTTTCCACATAATACGAACCGCCAAGGGGATCAACCGTATCGCATATTCCCATCTCATGGATCATGATCTGCATCGTACGAAGGGCAATCTCAGCTGCTTTCTCAGTGGGAATTGTGAATGCTTCATCATACGTACATAGTGCCATAGTTTGTGTTCCGGATAGAGCGGAGATCAACGCATAATAAGCAGTACGGACTATATTATTTTCCGGTTGCTCTTTGGTAAGTCCCGCACCACCCCCACCGGCAATCATGCGCATCCAGCAGGATTCATCTTTTTTTGCTCCGTACTCTTCACGCATGATCCTGGCCCACAGCCTCCTTCCCCCTCTGAATTTCGCGATCTGCTCAAAAAGATTCCCATAAATATCAAAATTGTAAGAGAGGCGCGATGCAAATTCATCAATGGATATCCCACGTTTTATTGTTTCATCTGAATATGCTTTCGCAATGCAAAACGCATAGGCCATCTCCTGAATAGGGTTGGCACCCGACTCGCGGATATGATAACCGCACACACTCACGGGAGAATATTTGGGAATGTGTTTTGCGCAATACTCAATAGTATCCACTACGATCTTCACCGATTTATCAACCGGAAATATCCAGGTCCCCCTGCCGATAAATTCTTTAAGAATATCATTCTGCGCTGTACCGCGAAGATTTTTTAGATCAATATTTCTTTTTTCTGCAAGTGCAAAATACATGGCCATCATCACCAGTGCAGAACCATTGATGGTCATGGAGACAGTGATTTGCTCTAAATCAATTCCGTTAAAAGCAATCTCAAAATCTTCGAGCGTATCTATTGACATTCCCACTCTTCCCACTTCACCTAATGCACGCGGATCATCAGAATCCAAGCCGCACTGCGTGGGCAGATCAAAGGCTACATTCAACCCGTTCTGTCCATTCTTGATCAAAAACTGAAAACGCTCATTGGTTTCTTCGGGCGAAGCAAAGCCTGCATACTGCCGGATGGTGAATGGACGCTTACGGTACATCTGCGGATGAATGCCGCGTGTAAACGGATATTGTCCGGGCATTTCCTTATCAATATCCGGATTTCCCTTCAGCACATCTTCGCGCGTATAGACCGGATTAACCTCCAGTCCTGATTCAAGGAAAACCTTTTTTATTTCTTCTGTTTTGTTTTTCGTTTTTGCTTCCATCTGAATTATTTTTTCATTCACACCCCTCATTGATTAACCTTATCATATTCACTTCCAACCTTGCCTTTCCGACAAAGTTTGGTAATCATAAATTCAGCCGAGTGCTTTGCCTGAATAGCAATAGAATCAGCAAGAGAAGCAACACAGGAATCTTCCACACATTTCGCAATGGCTTTTCGCGCTTCTTCAAGCGATACATCGGAGACTGGAGCAACTTTTGCAGAGCTGAAGTCAATTTTTCCCAAAGATTTTTCTTCGATTTTACGCAGAGGGAGTACCGAAGTTCCTTTCTCCATTATTTGCCATGCCTTTTTCAAAGCCATTTCCAGCGGACCGGCAAAATCAACTAACCATCCAATGGTTTCTTTCGCTTTCATCGGCTTTCCTTCCAGCAGCATCTTAACAAGATGTTTCCTGTCCTCAGGCTTTGCTTTGCGAATGGCCCAGTGGCAGCCCTCCATTCCCGGAACAACAGGAAGAGTCACTTCCGGCATGGAGAACACCGTTTCTTCTGTAGCAAAAAGATAATGACAGTGCATCATCAGCTCCAGCATTCCACCCATGCAGCGCTTACCGTTTACAAATCCGAGCGATATTTCAAACTCAACATATAACCTTCTGGCCGTTGCTGACCAGGTGGATGCAATCCGGTTCCCTTCTTTCACCTCCGTAATAGCCGGAAAGAATTCATTAGTATCTGCACCGACCATTTGAGTGGAAAAGTGAAAGTCGCTGGTAAGAATGACCCGTTTAATTTTATTTTTCTTCAGCCAGTCAATAGCGCGATTGAGTTCAGCATTCACATCGCTGTTGTAACTCTCTCGGCTGATAGTGATCACGCCTGTTTTTCCATCGTGCTCGGCATTTACATACAACTGCTGCCATTCTGTAGAGTCCATTTTTTTAAATTCATCGGGGTACCATTTTGTTTTTGCCGCTTCGGGATGAAGTTTGTGATAGGCTTTAACTGTATTCACCACTTTTTCATAACCAAGATTTCTGGTTATGGCAAGCATTCCCTTAGTGAATTGGGCACAGAGCTCTCCTATAGTGTTCATCGTAGCAAGATCGCTTCGCTTTTCGTGAAGCATGATCGAGGTCATTTGGAAAAGCGCTCCGTAAATCATTACACGCAGCGTTTCTTTATCGTCTGCATCAAGGCTCCAATTTACCAATGGCCGGAAATGATCCAACGGGTACCAGTTCTGTCCGCTATCCTTGTGTTCAACAAGATTCTGATCAGGAGAAAACAGATCACCATATTCTTTACTCAGGTGATGCAGGCAGGACCATGTCAGAAAATTTGCCCCTTTAGCTCCAATCGCATCATGGGCTCTGAAGGGATTAGGTCCTATTAGCTGGCGAACATATTTATCTGTTTTCCAGTAAGGAGTATTGGTCATGCTGCTGTATCGAATGCCGGCATTCATGAGTCCGCAGAAGAAAACATCGAGCACGAAAGACCAGTCATCACTCACCTGCATGGGAATCAATCCCATGGACCAGAGCAGTTGAGTTTGTGGAGATGGTTTGTTTTCAACAATTTCAAATATTTTATTTATCTCGTGAGGAAAAGCAGGATGAGCAATTCCAACACCCAGTTGTGAAGAAGGGAAGCCGGAAGTTACCGACCAGATATGTATGCCCGGGAATTCATTCCTGAAAAGTTTGTAATGCTCTTTTTTCAATTCTAACTTCTCCGGGATAGCCTCCAGTAAAAATTTGGGATTGTATGCTTTGAGCACATCAGGCAGAGAATATCCGTCATAGTTGAGACGGATGATGTTCTTCATGATATTATTCGCACCGTCCTTGCCGAATGCTTTTACCAGTCCGTTGTATTGTTTGCTGATCCCATCGGGAGAGCCGGGAAGGTCCAGCGCAATAATGGGAACATTGTAGGGAAGCAAACGCGAGGCAAACTGCATCACTTTTCCCGCTCCGACAATTCCGTTGGCTCCAGAAATGATCAGGGCTCCGCGTTTTCCGTTCGGACCAAATACTTTAGTCACCATCTCCTCAGCGGTAACAGGCATTTCTCCGTTCTTAAAGATATCCAACACGGTTCCCAGTCCGAGCGACTCCAGTGTTGATGCTCTCATTGATTTTTTCATGACGATTTATTTTTTGCCACTGATTACACTGATTCTCACTGATTTTCTCTGTGTTAATCTGTGGCTGTTATTCCACTTTTAAAATTGCCGCAATTCCTACATCGCCTGCCGCGCATCCGAAAATGAGAACATAGCCGCCTCCCAAATCAACCGCTTCTTCCAGCGCTTCTATTGTCACCCTCGTAAGTGTTGGTCCCTGAGGATGCCCCCATACCAACGGACTTCCGGTATTATTCATCTTATGCCAGTCGTAATTCATCACTTTTGAAAACACAGCATCATTTACCGCAAAGGGGTTGTGATCTTTCACCACAGCCATGTCTTTCATGGATAAACCGGTCTGCAGAAGTATTTTTTGCACAGCAGCTGCCGGTGCCTCCGGCATACAGGCTGCCCCTACCCTAACCTCTGCTTTTGCAACGAAGGAAATTTCTATATCCGCTTTTTTGCTCAGTTCTTTTGCCTTTTGCTTTGAGGTTACCAGCAAGGTCGCCATTCCATCTGCCGCATGGGTTTGTGTACCGCTGGTTACGCAGGAATCCAATTCGCGCATTGCACGAAGAGAATCGAGAGAGATTTTTTTCACTCCAATGTCTTCCGAGATTATACCCATTGACTTCCCCTGCAT
>SCSP01000403.1 GCA_004297845.1 Bacteroidota bacterium
GTGGGTTTTTCTTTTCTTTTTTTTGTTCTTCGTGTCAGGTTGTACTGCTGTCAAGGTGCTGAAAAGTCAGTCCAAAGCACTTAGCGGTGTCTGAAAATCATCTTTAGCGCCTTGTTTTAATGGAGGTTTCATGCAGCTTTGGCTTGTGTTATTTTTTCCGTAGCAATAGGGCTTTGAAAATTCACTTCGTGATAACGGAGTAGTTCCCCGATCAGCTTTACAACAACCTCATTTCGGTTTTTATAAATCTGTTTGCCGTGAAAATTTCTCTCCAGCATCATTCGTCTTATCATACCATTTTCCTCTGTGTCGAGATATTTCTTGCAAGCCCGGATATAAGCATCCACACTGCAACCTCGTAGCTTCAGCTTTCGCATATTTACATATACGAAAAAGCGAATGTTGCCAATGAGATATTGTTCCTCAACTATGATTGTTGCAATACGGACCAGGAAATAATTCGGGATCCGGTTCCGGTAACGGGTAACATCATCCACCTGTTTGTGTAAACGTAACCATGTACAGTTTTGAAATTCCGTAGTAGTAATTTTGGCGATGGACTGATGCGAGATCATAATATCCAGCCCGTGATGGCGGTTGGTAGTAAGCAGTCCTACAATAGTTTGCCCTTTTGCCCCGGTCATGTATTTGTCCAGATCTTCCAATACAAGTAATCCATCTGTAAACTGCTTTACCATACGTTCAACCATATCCCGTTTTTCTTCTATGGACATGGTTTCACCAAAGCGGGTGAGAGGACGTATCCTGCGGGCACGAATGCTCTTTAAATCACGTATAAAGTCGGGACTGACTGTTGTATAACATTCGTAATCATCATCGTTCACATCAAAGATTAATACTTTACGCCCCTTTCTGTTCACTTCAGGATGATCCCGCAGGTAGTATTCAATTTCAAGAATGTTACGGAATGTTTTACCAACGCCTGTTTCCCCGCAAACCAACATTAACATGGGTTGCCGTTCATCCTGTTTATTAACGAGGACTATCCCTTGAAATAATTTTGGCTTTTCATTTTTTGCAGGCATCTCATTTCAAATGGTCAGTAATTATTCAAAGGTTTCCAATACAGAATCCGGTAATCCTGTCTTGTTACCTGCTTTGGGGTTTTGTGTTGTTTCCTCGTAAACCACTTCCACCGTTTCTTCGGTATTTTTTTCTGTTTTTGTTTCCGAAGTGGTTTCCTGTTGTTCCTTTTTTTCTTCCTGTTCTTCTTCATCCTTGATGCCCCTGATCTCTTTTCTGATAATATCCCGGATGCGTTCCACAAGCATTTCATTCTCTGCCCGGATTTCCATAACAGCTTTCGCTTTCTTGATAAGGATGGATAAAGC
>SCSP01000404.1 GCA_004297845.1 Bacteroidota bacterium
AATTTCCCAAAATATCGTGGAAACGTAGAAGAAAGCGAACAACCTGTTTTCCTTTACTACAAAGGAAATATTGACTTATTGAGCATTGAAAACAAAAATATTTCTGTAATCGGACTTTTAAGTCCAGAAGGAGATATAGAAGAAAGAGAACGAAAAATAGTTGCTGACTTAGTCAAAAACGGTGCGACAATAGTAAGCGGTTTAGCTTTCGGTTGCGACAGTATCTCACACCAACAAGCATTAGACAGCAATGGAAAAACAGTTGCGATTTTGCCAAGTCCATTGAACAATATCTTACCTGCACGAAACAAAGGGTTGGCATTTCAAATTGTAGAGGAAGGTGGATTGCTTGTAACAGAATATGGAAATGATTTTAAAAGTCAAATGGAGTTAAGCAGTCGCTATAAGGAACGTGACCGCTTACAAGCCTTGTATTGTGACACAATAATTTTAGCAGCAAGCTATGCTCAAAATTCCGCTGACCGTTGGAAAATGTTTGGACAAAAACTTGACAGTGGAGCACGTTTAGCAATGGGTTTCGCTAAAGAATACAACATTCCACGAGCTGTAATGTATGACCAAAATCTTGACGACAGCAATCCAATGTTTGATTTAAACAGAGACCTAATCAAAGAACAGAGAGATATTACAATCATAACTCAAGACAATGTTTCCGAGACAGTAGCGAAAATATTACACAAAAAGCCGACTGCTCAAAATACAACGACAGTTCAGAAAAACTTATTTGACTAACAAATAATTGAAAGCAAAACAAATGACGAAAGACAGAACACCAGCCGATAACAAGGGGTTTGCGATAGCGGGGGTTCCGTGCTTCGCAGACACTTTAGTGCAAGGTGGAAGTTCAGTTCTCCGAATGAAGTTTAGTGCTAATAATCCCCGCCATCGCAAACCCCCGAAACGTTATTTAGGAAACACGCTCATAGCCATCCTCATCGCATCCAGCAAACCATTTGAGTGAACGCCTGTAGATATCTCTTTCTTATTAAAATAAGACAGGAGGTTTTCGGTAGGCATATTGCCGGTAAGTTTGTCTGTTGCCATCGGGCAGCCACCATAGCCCTTGATGGCAGAATCAAACCTGCGGCAGCCGGCATGATAGGCGGCATCCACTTTTTCTTCCCAGGTGGCGGGGGTGGTGTGCAGATGAGCGCCAATTTCTAATTGTGGGAATGAAGGAATTAAACTGGAAAATAAATAGTTGATGTTCTCGGGATTGGAAACACCGATTGTATCAGAAAGAGCAAAAATCTTAATGCCCAATCCGGAAAGTTTTTTCACCCACTGCTCCACCTTTCCAATATTCCATTCATCTCCATAAGGATTTCCAAAAGCCATTGAAATGTAAATAACCAATTGCTTGCTCTTCTTCTGGCAAAGGGATTGTATCTCCTCTACCCTTTTCAGTGATTCGGCAAGGGATGAGTTTGTGTTCCGCTGCTGAAAGGTTTCGGAAATGGAAAAGGGGAAACCTAAATAGGTTATCTCATCAAAGGCAACGGCATCTTCTGCTCCTCTTGTATTCGCTACTATCGCAAGCAGGCGTGATCCAACGGCCCCCTCCAACTCCCCAAAAGGGGGAGAGTTGCGCGATTGGGGAACAGAACGTGAAGGCAAGTCTAACCCCTGAAGAACCTCTGCTGTATCGCGCATTTGAGGGATTGCTTTGGGAGAAACGAAACTTCCAAAATCCACTGTATCAAAACCGCATTTGAGAATTGAATTTATATAGGCGATCTTTTTCTCTGTAGGAATAAAATCATGGATACCTTGCATGGCATCGCGGGGACATTCGATAAGACGGACGGCAGATGACTGATGACGGACGTCTGTTGGATTCATTTTCTTAATACTTTGATAAATGCTTGAATTTTTGCAAAAAGCTTAGCGCCTATCTCTTCAAATTTAACACATTCATTTTTATCCGGAGTAATATATTTTCTTCTAAGGATTAATAAATAACAAGCATATGTTTCAACATAAGAATGAAGTGCAATGGTTAAGTAGCGAATTTTTTCAGGATCAGAAGCTGTTGTGGAACCCTCCACAATATTTAATGAAATAGAGGTCGCAGCGCGTTTGAACTGGCTGGAAAGATTGAATCTTTCGTCTTTAGGCAAAGATTTATCAATACCATACACATAATCCAACAATTCTACCGAAAGTTGCCAGACTTCCAATTTTTCAAATTTATACTCCTGCCTCATTATTAGTTTACTGTATTTGTATTGCGTCTATCTTCCGTCATCAGTCGTCTGACAATGCTTCGTATCAGTCCCGGACCTTCATAAATAAATCCGGTATAAAGCTGAACCAACGAAGCGCCCGCTTTTAATTTCTCAACAGCATCCTCTGCAGAATGTATCCCTCCCGAGGCAATTATCGGGAAACTACCATGTGATTTTTCATGAAGATATTTTACAACTTCTGTTGAGCGCTTCGTTAATGGTTTGCCGCTTAGTCCTCCGGAACCAAGGGATTGGAGTCGGGAGTTTGGAGTTCGGAGATTTTCACGAGAGATGGTTGTGTTGGTGGCCACTACTCCATCAATTTTTGTTTCGCTGACTATTTCTATAATGTCATCGAGTTGCTCATTTGTGAGATCGGGAGCGATTTTAAGGAGAATAGGTTTCCCCCCCCGCCCCGAAGGGTACCCTGGTCTTTGCCCTTCGGTCGCAACCTGCGGTTGTCCTTTAGGGGATGGGGGTCTCGCATTCATCGCCATCAACCGGTTCAGTATCTTTTTCAATGGCTCTTTCTCCTGCAGTTCACGCAACCCGGGCGTATTTGGAGAGCTTACGTTCACTACAAAATAGTCAACATAGTCAAATAATTTTTCAAAACAATACACATAATCGTCAATAGCATTTTCGTTCGGAGTAATTTTATTCTTGCCGATATTCCCCCCTATAATATACCTGCGCCCTCCTCTAATCGCTGGCTCTCCCCC
>SCSP01000044.1 GCA_004297845.1 Bacteroidota bacterium
CACCCCCAACCCCTCTCTTTGAGGAGAAAGGAGTAGATTTAGGTGCCCTTGATAAAGTAATGGAAGGACTTTACCGCCCCGGGCATTTCCAGGGGGTTTGTGTAGTGGTCAAAAAGCTGTTCGATATTGTAAAACCCGACAGGGCCTATTTCGGAGAAAAGGATTTTCAGCAGCTGGTAATCATCAAACATATGGTAAAGACATTGAAGATGCGGGTCAGGATCGTATCCTGCCCTACGGTCAGGGAATTTGACGGTTTGGCCATGAGTTCAAGGAATGTTTTTCTCACAACGGAGGAAAGAAAAAATGTTTTAATGATTCCCAGGACATTGCTGCGGCTAAAAACAAACAAACAGAAAACATCTGTCAAAGAGCTTAAGAAATGGGTCACAGATGGAATGATCAATTATCCATTTCTGGACATGGAATATTTTGAAATAGTAAATTCGGAAACATTGTTGCCGGTACAAGATTGGAAAGAAGCAAAGAAGCTCAGGGCCTGCATGGCTGTCAAAGTCGGTTCGGTTCGTCTCATAGACAATGTTCCTATTTAAAAGCCCTTTTCTCGTTTATATAATTGCATACCTTCGTCCCTCATTATTTTCCTATGCAGATACAAGTTGTAAAATCAAAGATCCACCGCGTACGGGTAACCGAAGCCGATCTGAATTATATTGGGAGCATCACCATTGACGAGAACCTGATGGACGCTGCCAGTCTGATAGAAAACGAGCAGGTGCATGTGCTGAATTACAGGAACGGGGAGCGCATCATCACATACGTGATCAAAGGAATACGCGGTTCAGGAATCGTCTGTATGAACGGCCCGGCTGCCTTGAAATTCGCTGTGGGCGATAATGTAATCGTTCTGTCGTATGCTGATATGGATTTTGAAAAAGCAAAGTCCTTTAAGCCCAAACTTGTATTTCCGGATACCAACACCAACAAACTCAAATAGTTCCTTGTTCAAAGTTCAAGGTTGTTTGAACATTGAACCTTAAACCCTGAACCCTCTCTTGAAGCAGTATATCCTTTCGGCAATAAAGTTCCTTGTTTTTCTTGCATTAGGCGCGTTTCTGGTGTGGCTGGCGGTTAGAGGTCTCACCGAAGATGACAAAGCACAAATCCACAGAGCACTTTCGGAAGCAAACTACATTTGGGTTGCACTTTCTGTATTGTTGGGTATCGTAGCCCATTTGAGCAGGGCTGTACGATGGAAGATGCTTTTTGCACCGATGAACCTGCATCCAAAACTGAGCAACATCTTTTATGCGGTGATGATCGGCTATCTGGGAAATCTGGTCATTAACCGGCTGGGAGAAGTACTTCGCTGCACCATCTTAAAACGTTATGAAAAAATTCCACTAACGCAGTCCTTCGGTACTGTAATTGCTGAAAGAATGATAGACACAGTTGTAGTGCTTATGCTGTTCTCAATCAGCATCTGGATAGAATACAACAGGCTTCAGACTTACATCAGCGAAAATATAATTTCGCCTCTGAAATTAAGACTGTATTCCTATGCCGAAAATACGATGCTGTTGTTTCTGGCGGCCGGCTTCGGCATTGCAGTAATACTTCTTATTTTTGCTTTCAGAAAAAAAATATCCCGGAATCCGATTACTCATAAAATCCGTGCCCTGCTTTTAAATTTCCTGGAAGGGATAAAATCTGTCGCAAAAGTTAAAAGTCCGTTCTGGTTCATTTTTCATTCCCTTTTTATATGGACCATGTACCTGATGACGGTCTATGTCTGCATATTTGCGTTCACAGAAACAAAATCAATGACCCTGACGGATTGCCTAGTAATCATGTGCTTCGGAAGTCTTGGGGTGATGGCCACTCCGGGTGGAATTGGAGCCTACCAATGGATCGTATTGCAGATTATGCTGCTCTGGGGATTTTCTACCGCCATGGGTGTTGCTTTTGGCTGGGTGGTGTGGCTGGCGCAGACGATAACTGTGCTTGCGGTCGGGCTTTTATCGTTTGGCTTGCTGGCGCTGGGAAATAAGGAGGAAACGACCCCCAACCCCTAAAGGGGAGATATTCCATCCTCAAAGTCCCTTTAGACAACCGGAGGTTGCGACCGAAGGTCAAAGGGCTCTCAATAACCAATTCACGTATTTCTTATTTCCACCTGTAACCGGTATCTGTAAAATGCAGGGCATCTCGTAGCTGTGAATTGTTTTTATTTTTTTAGAAAGTTTCGGAAATTGTTTCTTTGTTGTCTTGGCGATAAGGACTGTTTCGTTCGCTTCCTCAATTTTCCCTTTCCACCAATACATGGAATTCATTTTGTCAAAAATATTCACGCAGGCGGCCATCCTTTCCTGCAAAAGGATCTTGCCGATATTTTTTGCTTCGGGTTTGTCCTGACAAACGATGTAGACAAAAATAATCTTCATTAACTTTACCTGTGTTTTTCGAACTTAAATAGCAGTGAATCATTCTTAAACCATAAGGCATCATTATTAAGTTTCATTATTGTGTATTCGGGCGAAATTCCGCCAGCGTCCGTTATTTTTAGCTTATCTTTTTTGTCGATAAAGTCCCATATCCCGCTGAACTCAAAATATGACCGTATATTACCCCGAAAATCTCCGTTTCTATAAAAAATAATTAATGAGTCAACATGTGGATCTCGCACGACAGCATTATTGGACAATCGCAGGACTCCGGTCATGTCCCATCTTTTAGATTTATAGAATACGTCACTGGCAAGACGCACCTTCACTGTACTGAAATGTAAAACTTTGTCTTCAGGATATTTTTTGCATTGGCAAAAAAATACAACAAGCAGTAAAAAAGCAACTATGAGTTTTGAAAACTTCATTTAGGCTATTACGACATCCTTCTCCTCAATTAATTTCTCCCCTTTGAACTTCAGAAAAACCTGCGCCACCGTAAGCACATCCCGGTGATTGTATTTTACAATTCTATCCCAGTCTTTGTCTTCCCAGTACACTTTATACATCATACTTCCGTCCATATCCCCTTTGGGAGAAGGAATGCCGAATATTTCTGCCAACAGGTTCAAAGAGGTATAACTTTTATAATCCCCAAACTTCCAGAGCTCCATCGTATCCAGGTGCCTGATTTCCCATGGTTTTTTTCCGGCATTGTCGAGCAGGCGGGGGATTTTAAGGCCGTTGATCAAAATTCTTCTTGCCAAAAACGGAAAGTCAAACTCTTTGCCGTTGTGTGCGCATAGATAATGACTGTCGGTGCTGAATTGTTTTTCCAGAAGCGATGAAAATTCCGCAAGAATTGTTTTTTCCACATCTCCGTAAAAGGCTTTCAATCGAAATGACTTTCCATTGAACATTCCCACGGTAATACACACCACTTTACCAAACTCGGCATAAATACCCGCACTTTTATAAACATCAGAAGGAGTATCCTTTTCGGCAAGAAGCCGTTTTGCTTTTGTGTCCCACAGCTTTTGAAATGAACCGGGCACCTCTTTATAGGATGGATATTGGGGAGCTGTTTCTATATCCAGAAACAAAATCTTCTCCGCTTGTATGTTTCGTAATGCCTCCATAATTAAAGGCGAAACTATACGAAAAACGGAAATCCGAAAAATTTATTTTTTCTGTGGTTCAGCCCGACTTGAATCGGAATCAAAATCAAGAAGCAGCATTCCGTTCACATCATTGATCTTGATCTCCTCTTTATTGAACTCTCCCGAAATGTTCGTGATATAAAACTTAAGTCTTACGGAATCATTTTTCGCTTCAAAAAGCATTTTTTCATTCGGAATACTCTGGTCCTGCTGATATTTTTTATGCTCCTTATTATATGCCCGCAGACCTTTTACAAAATCATTCATGCCAAACTCAAGTATACCCTTTCCATTCTTGGAGAACATGAAGGCTTTCTTCTCTTGTGAATATTTTATCGTACAGGAATCATTTCCAAAGCGGATCGTGTAGTAACTATCATTGTAATATGCATTGTCTTCATCATAAAAATACCGGTTGTAGTTGCAAAAATAATCGTATCCCTGGACAGAAACGGCATGCTGGTTGTCGTTTTGAGTGCTGTAATAAAAGTTCTTTACGGTTGTAGTATCTTCATCATCGCGCTCATCATCGCGGTAGTTGTTGTAATAATTGTCCTCCACTCCCATCAAGGCTAAAACCTTTCCCGCTTCATAGACATAGTCTTTTGAATCTTTGGGCGACAAAACAGTGTCTAGTCCTTCAGCAAACCAGGGTTTTATGGCATCGAATCCGTGATGATCATCCAGATACCTTACGATAGAAACGATCTGCCTCCCACTTTTATCAGGTATTGTATCAACAGCTTTTTTGATCTTCCCGTCAACCAGAATTTTTTCTTCAGTAAGAAGTTTTTCCAGCCTGTTCACCTGACTTATTTCTGAAATGCTGAATGCTCCCCAGGGACCGAAAGACGACAGAAATGCAATGATGCAAAGCGAAACAGGAATGGTTTTTATGTTCTTGGTTTTGCTTAATAAAAAGTAGGTGGCAATACCCACAAGCCACAAGGCAACAACCAGAACAAAATACCTGTTCTCGGTAATGCCGTACTGCATTACACGCTTTCCGATGGCAACGCCCAGTAAAATAATAAGCGGGAACAAGGCCCTGTAAAACCATCGGGCAAAATTACTGATCCATTTATTGCCTTCCTCGTTCCGTATGGGCCAAATGAGCAACAGTGAAAGGATGCCAAAGACTGAAAAGGCATTCACCAGCCAGGATACCCATCCCTTGGGAAGCTCCCACTGAATGATAATCTTGATCCCGTAAGCATACAATATAATGAGGTAAATGGTGACAAGCGGCAACAATACGAATTGGGTAAATATCTTCAGTCCCTTTGGATAATCCGTAGTGGTCTCAAGTTCATCCAGGTTTTGCGGAACACCGGCCAGA
>SCSP01000405.1 GCA_004297845.1 Bacteroidota bacterium
GTTACGGTAAATGTGGACTACATCAACATTACCATCAATGATGTATACACCACCATTACCAGCAAGGGGCTGCTTGGATACAATGCAGTCGGACAGGTGGCAGGACTCGGTTTTGAATACCGACTTCCTTCCGCTCAGGCGCTGCTCTATGAAATGAGTTTGATGATCGGAACTTCTTCCACGCAGGTTTCTGATATGTTCCGCAATGGAACAACTCCCGGGGGAGACGCTGATTTTGGCTCTGTTATCCGTGCCGCCCAGATAACACCGTCTGTTGTTTCTGATTTTGACGTAGATGGAAAATTCAATGACGCGCCTGCCACCATCAACGCTCCGGTGGAAGTGCATCACAATGCCTATGCCTGGAGCGCTGCGCCTTACCGGAAATTTGTCATCGTGAAATATGAAATAAAAAATACGGGGTCCTCTGCGTTAAATAATCTGTACGCAGGAATTCTGGCCGACTGGGATGTTCCCAATGCAGATGCTTCAAAGAACAAAGCCGCTTATGATGCAACGAATAAAATGGGGTATGTCTGGAATACTGTTACTAGTGGACCTTATGCCGCCATAAAATTGTTGAGCAATACGGCTCCTGCTGTTCATTATGCCCTTGATAACGCTCCGGGAGGAGTAGGCGGAGTGAATGTATATAGTGATTTTACAACGGCCGAAAAATATACGGTATTATCCACCAACCGCCCTACTGCAGGCGATACTTCTGCACAAGGTAATGATGTGATGGATTGCGTAAGCAGCGGTCCATTCACCGTGAATGCCGGCAGTTCCATCACCGTGGCATTCGCTCTGATTGGCGGTGATAACCTTGTTGACATACAGGCAAGTGCCTGTGCGGCACAAGCCAAGTACGATAATGGATGCGTGGTGGGTGTGAATGATGTGGAAACCAATAACTTTTGGATGTACAATTATCCAAATCCTTCAACGGGATCGTTCAATATCAATTACAATGTTATTGGATATGACAAAGCTGCAATTCGCATTATGAATGCTCTTGGCCAAACGGTTATGATATTTGATAATCTTGCTCAAGGTAAGAATACACTTGCGGTGGATGGCTCTGCATTAGCTGCAGGATACTACTTCTACCAGCTAAAGGCGGGAGAAGCGGTTCTGACCAAGAAGATTACGATAGTGAAATAAATTGAAAAGAATAATATCACTTTTGGGCTTATCATAATAATCCGAAAATTGATTTTTTTTCCTCCTTGGCAATATGTACCCTTGGGGGTAACTATACTGCTAACGGGATAAAGATATGGTACAGATAACAGATATACACAGATTTTCAGATAAGCAGCCATCTGTAATCTGTAAATCTGAAAAAAATCTGTTATCTGTACAACCTGTAGTCCCGATAACTATCGGGGGTACTATTTTACCCCGTTTGCAGTATAGTCTCATAGTTGTGCCGGAGCTAATCCCTTCGTGACAAATAGATTTCAGACTAAACCTGCTTGCCGAAGCATTTGTGCATAGTTCTAAAATAAAAAAATCAATTATGAAACAACTTACCACCCTGCTTTGCACTGCAATCTTCACATGCAGCACGATGCTGACTATTGCCGGTAACAGAGCAACTGTTATTATTCCGGGAGATCATTTTCCTAAATCCTTCCGAATGGATCCAAAAGTAGGAGAAAGAGATTATCTTCCCAATACCATAATTTTTAAAGTAAAATCCAAGTACCGCCAAAACTGCAAAGCAAACTCCATCGACAATATTCTTCGCCTTCAGGATATGCTGAATTCAGTAGGGGCTCAAAATTTTGCCAAGATATATCCAAACCACCGAGCGCCTGAGAAAGAATTCAACGAGGTAGGAATGAAATTAGTGGATATCTCCCTCATTTATTCTTTTAAATACACTGCCAGCCGGAACCTTGAGAAAGTCATCAATCAATTCCTTTCTCTCGGCTACTTTGAGTTTGTAGAACCCTGGTATGTTCCAAAAGTAATGTATACTCCCAGCGAGGGCTCGACTTACAGTTCACAATATCACCTGAAAGGGAATGTTGTTGGAAGCGTAGATACCCAGGGAGCCTGGAATACTCAAAAAGGAAATGCGTCAGTAGTTATAGGAATTGCGGATACAGGAACACAAAAAGCCCACCCCGATCTGGCGGCAAATTACGCTGGGGGTTATGATGTTGGAATGAATGATCCGGATCCGGAATATGCAGGATCTTACGCTCATGGGGTATATGTGTGTGGTGATGCCTGCGAAGTTACGGACAACGGTGTGGGCGGTGCGGGCCCCGGTTTCAATTGCAAATTCAAAGCGGTAAAAATATCGAGGGATTCTGATGGAAAATTAATAGCGGGCTACACCGGAATTACTTGGGCCGCGGATAACGGTTGCAAGATTATCAATTGCTCCTGGGGCGGGCCGGGCGGTGGTACTTATGGCCAAACCATTATTGATTATGCCACCATCAATAAAAATTGTCTTATTGTTACTTCCGCAGGAAATGGCGGTGTTGAAGAATTCCTCTGGCCTTCTTCCTACAAGGGTACATACCGAGTTGCTAATACCACAAGTTCTGATGCAAGAGCCGGATCTTCTTCCTACGGATTAGATGTTGACTATGGCGCACCCGGAACCCAAATCTGGTCTACTACACCCAATAACTATGGTGCTATAGATGGAACATCCATGTCAAGCCCGGTTTCTGCAGGAGTTGCCGGATTAATACAATCCCAGTTCAATTATACCAATGCGTTTCAGATAGGGGAAAGAATGAAACAAACCTGCGATCCGTATAGTTCCGCAGTTTCCACACAAAATCTGTTTACTGCCGGTAAACTTGGCAAAGGAAGGATTGATGCTGCAAGGGCTGTAAACACCTCTTTAGCGGCAAAATCTATTCTAATGGACCCCATCACGGTAACCGATGGCAACGACAATGCTTTCATGCCTGGCGAAACTCTTTCCATCAGCGGAACCTTTATCAATTACCTGGATGCTTCCAGCAGTTCAGCCTCTGCGGTGCTGTCTGTCGTTTCAGGTCCCGGAACCATCACTA
>SCSP01000045.1 GCA_004297845.1 Bacteroidota bacterium
AAAAGATCGTTATACGGAAATAACATGAGGGCACCTCTGAAAACTAATAATGGAACATAAATGACACAGATGATTATGATAAACTTATGACGCTCGCAACTTTTTGGCTAAAGCCGATTCTTATGCTGTTTCAATAGCCACGACCTTAAGGTCGTGGCAAATAATTTAAACAACAAGGACTTTAGTCCAGACTACGAAAGTCCTAAAATTGTGATTTTATCAGCGAACCCCGGTAGCTACCGGGGCCGCCCAATCAGTGTCATCAGCGTTCTATTTGTATTTATTCGTGAGTTATTAGAGGTGCTCTAAATGTAAATATGTGTCTTGCAAAGATGCCATGCTAATTTTTACCAATACTGCCGAACTTTGAACAACAATAATAATAAGTTGAGCGATCCGAACAAAGTTACAACCCCCCGGCATCGGTCGGGAAAGAAGAAGAAACGCGTAGCCCGCGAACTCATTCAGAAGGTGGCGGGCAATGTGAAAATCCATCGCATGAAAAGGAGAATGACAAAAGAAAAACTTGAAGATGAGACCGGCTTAACCATCGCGCGTTACGAATCAGGAAAAAACGATATGACCTTAACCACCTTGAGCATTCTGAGCAAACATTTGAATATAGAACCGTATCAACTGCTGAAATGATGAATATTTTTTTACGAAGGTAAATATAAATACAACAGTGGTGCAGGCAACACAATCAAAGGGTGTATAACAAAACTCACAACCCCTCTCCTGAGGAGAGGGGCAGGGGTGAGGCGATAAAAGTGAGTTTTGTTATACACCCCAATCAAAAATCAATGGATAACAATCAGGATTTTTTCAGAAACCCGGCAGGAGTAATGATAGAAATGTTTTTAAAAGGATTTAATATCAGCAGGTCAGGATCACCGGTAATGATGGATTTTGCTTTTGCCGACACCGCAAGAGAAAGAAATTTATCATCTTTAGGGTCACGGCAAACGGCAATGATTTCGGTTATCTCCATCACCGCAGCAAGTATTTCAAATTTTTGTACGAATGCCTGCCGTATTTCTTTTGGAAGATACTTATCAAATTTATCCCTTAATAATACCTCTTGCAATTCTTCAAGGGTTTCTTCCGATAGAATAAGTGTGCCGGTGGCAAGCCCCTTATTAAATGCTTTTGCAACAAACGAGTCAGGAAAAAGAAATGCGCTCACCACCACATTGGTGTCAAACACAAAACGATCAGCCCTTTTCATTCAATATCTTTTGCAATTTTTCGGGAGTGAGTCCGTTCGCTTGTGCAATTTTTCCGGCAGTTTGCATTATTTCAAAAAGTTCTTTCCGGGCATTTGCCTTTTTCACAAAGAGGTCTTTAAGCCAGAGATTCACCAGTGTTTCCGCCTTTTTCCGCATTTGTGGCTTAGCTTTAAGAAAAGCCGAAGCAACATCTGTTTCAAGTGTAATTGCCACTTGCGTCATAGTTTATTTTTCTTACAAAGATAGTTAAACCAATCAACATGAAACATAGTAGAACCAAACGAATTATCAAAAAACAAAAGGAACAACCGACCCCGATAGCTATCAAATCGCCCCAACCCCTAAAGGAAGTTAAGGAATTTTTCTCCGTCTTTTCACCCTTTAGGGTCGGGGCAAAACGGAGGGCTGCCCTTCTCCTCCTCCTTCTCCCTTTAGGGCTGGGGCAGGAGGGGCTTCTGCTTGCCCAACTCCCGCAATGGCCTTTCAGCGCAGGCGTAGATTACGGCAATGATGCTGGACGGGCTGTTGCGCTTGATGCGGCAGGCAGCAATGTATATATCACTGGAGGACTTGAATGGGACTTTGGGAGCGGACCTGCTGATTTTGACCCGGGCACAGGCACAGCGAATTTAGCGGCAATTGGTATTGTAGATATGTTTCTTGCCAAATACTCATCGGGTAATCCCGTTTATCAGTGGGCGTTTCAGATTGGCGCAGCATCCCAAAGTTGCGTTGGTTACGGTATTGCAGTGGATGGCAGCGGCAATGTGTATGTAACCGGCACGTTTACCGGCACGATGGATTTTGACCCGAGTGTTGGCGGCATAAACAACCTCACAGGCAATGGTATGTTTTTTGCCAAATACAACTCGTCAGGAGTCCATCAATGGGCTTTTTCCGTACCCTCAACAGCCAGTAACACAGGCAGGCGTATCCGGGTTGACGGCAGCTATGTGTATATAACAGGTACGTTTAACGGCACAGCCGATTTTGATCCGAGTGTTGGCGGCATAAACAACCTGACTTCTGCAGGCTCCGATGCTTTTGTTGCCAAGTATTCCACCGCAACAGGCGCTTACCAGTGGGCTTTAAATGCGGGTGATGATGGAATGGATATTGCAGTTGACGGCAGCGCCAATGTGTATGTATGCGGCAATTTTAACGGCATAGTCGATTTTAATCCATTGGGCGCTGCCTACAACCTTACTTCTGATGGTGCAGCAGGTGGTTTTGTTGCCAAATATAACTCATCAGGCGTATGCCAGTGGGCATTCACATTTGGCAATACACTTCCGGCTTCATGTCCGGGGGGTAATGGCCTTGAATATTGCAGGGCATTGGCTGTTGATGCCAGCGCGAATGTGTATGTAAGCGGCAACTTTTGGAACTGTGTTGATTTTGACCCCAATCCCGCAACCGAGAAACCTCTCGACTCAGGTGCGCCTGGACCACAGCATCTTTTCGTTGCCAAATATAACTCGGCAGGAGATTATCAATGGGCTTTTAGCGTAAATGATAATGATTATAGCAGTGGTATGACAACGGATGCAGCCAATGTTTACATAACGGGAAAGCTTCCAGGTACGAGCGATTTTGATCCTGATATCGGTAATGCAGTTTTATTAACTTCTGCCGGAGCCATGGACATATTTGTGGCAAAATATACTTTAGCCGGGAATTATGTATGCGCCTTCAGGGTGGGCCACACACGTGATCAATTAAGCGAGGATATTGTTGTTGACGCAAGCGGCAATATGTATATAACAGGCAGTTTTTTCAATGCCACATCATTAGCCCCCGTGGATTTTGACCCCGGTTCCGGCACAGCTTTTCTCACTACTACCGGTTTCCTCGGCAGCAGCGATATCTTTGTTGCAAAATATAACAGTGTTTGCAACATTGTTCTTCCGGTTGAACTGATTTCCTTTTCAGGAAAATGTGAAAACAACAATGTAGTTGAATTGCAATGGCAAACTGCCACCGAAATCAACAACGATTATTTTACTATAGAAACAGGGCCCAAGGGGCAGGGGACGAGTGAGTTACAATGGAAAGAAATCGGAATGGTAAAAGGCGCAGGAAATTCTTCTGCTATTCGCAAGTATGAATTTGTGGATTCTCAACTTGAAACTTTCAACCAGAAACTTGAAACTCTTTTTTACCGTCTCAAACAAACCGATTACAACGGCAAGTATGAATACTACGGACCGATTTCAGTTAATCTCACTGACTGCGATGCAAATCCCATAAATGTTTTTCCGACAATTTCGAGTAATGGTTATTTTACAATTACAGGAGGAAAAGAAAAAGCAGACGTAACAGTATATACGCTGCTTGGACAAAAAATATTAGCAGCAAACAACACGATGCTCCCGTTCACATTTTTTCTGGGAGAAGAAACAGGCGCTGGCATTTATCTTCTGCAAGTAAAAATACGGAAAGAATCATATAATCAAAAATTAATCATGCAGAAATGATAGGCATGAAAAGCACTGTTATATTCACATCGGCCCTGCTTTCAATTTCTTCTGCTTTTGGGCAAAACCAAAATATATCAGGGGGAGTAGTGTTTGATGGTGAACCGTATCTGGCGGTAAATCCAAATAATTCACAACACATGGTTGTGGCCTGGATGGGCTATGTCCCATTTCAGTATGCTGCTATAAAAACACGGGTGAGTTTTAATGGGGGGCAATCATGGAGTAGCACAGCAACTATTTCGCATGAATACACAGCATTCGGCACCTCAGGGGCAGACCCTTCATTGGAATTTGATAATTCAGGAAATGTATTTTTATGTTACATTGATTTTAACACAGGTATCGATTCCGGTTCGGTATCCGTGAGAAAGTCAACTGATGGTGGTCTGAGTTGGGGTTCTCCTGCAGAAGTTATTAATATTTATTCAGACCCTGGCAAATACCCCATTGACCGACCTTGGATAGTCATCGATCGTTCAGGCGGTGTTAATGATGGAAATATCTATGTTACTACAATGCCCCCCAGCGTATTTGGGCCTATACCGCCACCCTATCATCCTTATTTCATCCGTTCTACAGATGGGGGTGTTTCATTCGATCAGTGGAGATATATGGACACCACTAATTGGCTTGCAGGATCAATTATTCCTCAACCAACGCCTTTTTCTGCAATTTCCAGCAATGGGACTTTTCATTGTGTTTATCCCAGTTGGGTTTTTTCACAAAATATTAATCCTCAATTTATATTTGCTTCGTCTGATAATGCGGGCAACAGTTTTTCCTATAATTCTATGGCATTGCCTTTTAATATACTCTTTGGCAACAGTATAGATACACTTGCCAAAATAGGCCTCCCGTTACTTGCAGATCCTGCTGATGCAAACCACCTTGCTTTTTTTATTCTCATGGTTCCTCATGGAGACGCTGATGTGTATATGTGGGAAAGTTTTGACGGAGGAGCAACCTGGGCAGATTCTGTTCGGATAAATGATGATCCCATAGGCAATAACAGGATGCAGGATTTAATCTGGGCTGATTTTGATACTGATGGAGACTTGGTTGTATCATGGAGAGACAGGCGCAATGCGTCCGATTCCACCTATACAACTTCATCTGAAATATGGGGTGCAGTAAGGCATAAAGATTCGACAAATTTTTATCCTAATTTCAGAATTTCTGATACAATTGTTGCTTATAATACTGTTTTGGCGCTCTCCGGCAATGACTTCATGTGCATTAAACTGAGAAATGATACGCTTAATGCCGTTTGGGGAGACACAAGAAACGGGAAACTGAATATTTGGTTTCAACGGATGTCTTTATCCGGAACTTTGCTCTCAATTCAGCAATTATCATCAGAAGCAATCCCATCGGTGGAAATTTATCCGAATCCATTTTCTTCGCAGACGACTATTCATTCCGGTATTCCTATAAAGAATGCAACGCTCACAGTTTTCAACTCTTTCGGGCAGACAGTAAAAGAAATAAAAAACATAAACGGACAGACAGTTGTTTTATCGCGAGACAATCTCCCAAATGGACTGTATTTCCTTCGGTTGACACAATACGGCAAAGTAATTGCAGAAGACAAATTAGTAATCACCGGCTGACACGGATGACAAAAAGAAAGCAACGAAACGCTGACGGCAAAACTTGCCGGCACTAAAAATGTTGCGCCTCATGTTATACGTCAAATTGAAAAACAACATGAAAAAAACATCTTTATTTTTCGCAGCGGCAATATCCGTCTGCATCGGCTTTAATCCGTTTGAAGCGGCTTTCAGCCAGAACATCGTCATCAACACCACCGGCTCCGCAGCCAACTCTTCCGCACTGCTTGAAGTGGGCGAAGCCGCCAACCTTACCGCAGGGGGTGACACCAAAGGGCTGCTCTGCCCGCACGTGGCATTAACGAACATCACCGATGTGGCAACCATTACCACCCCTGCCAACGGACTCATTGTGTACAACACCAATGCCGCCATGACCAACGGCAACGGAGTGGGCTTGTATTACTACTGCTCCAGCGGCTGCACAACAACCGGCTGGAAGTTTATGGCGGCAGCCGATAACGGGCCCGGCACCAACGGGCAGGTGCTCACCAGCCAGGGCGCAGCAGCGCAACTGAAATGGCAAACGCCAACAACGAGCAGCACGGGCACCAATCCCCTTACTACAGTTACCAATGAATTTACTGCCGTAAACGGCAGCCCCTGCATAGGCGCAGCATGCACAGGGGCTTTAATGACTTTACGCGATTGCATCAACACCTGCGATAACTATAATGACGGCACGTATTCCGATTACGAAGTGCCGCTTACCGAGGATTTGCTTCGCGCCATTGACATTGCGCCAAACAACACTAATGCAGGAAGTTGGGTGTGGACGGTCTCGCCCGTGGCCACGAACTTTTACTCTATTGTGCAACTATGGGACGCTGGCAGGATAAACAGTACTGCGACTAATACGCTCTGGTGCCGTTGCGTTCGTTAGAATAACAACCGAACAAGGCGCTGTAAAAAAACATTCAAAAAGTAAACAGATATGAAAACAAAAAATCTACTCCTTGCAGTTTGTTTTACTGCCAACTGCCTATTGCCTGCCTGCTCTTTTTCCCAAGGCGTCTGGCCTTGGGCAAAGGCATCTCAGGGTACAGATAGCGATGGTTGTCTGGGCATGTGCACGGATGCAGCGGGCAATGTTTACATTACAGGACGTTTTCTTTCTCCAACCATCAGCTTTGGATCCGTCACTCTTACCAAATCAGCGGGCGGCAATGTGGATTTTTTTATTGCCAAATACGATGCATCGGGTAATGCGCTCTGGGCAAGAGGCGCAGGAGGTCCTGGAACGGGTGTCGGTGGGTACAATGTGGCTACGGATGCTTCCGGAAATGTTTATGCGGCAGGAGATTATGTTGGCGGTACAGTCACCTTTGGAACCTCCACTCTTCCGTATGTGAATGGAAGTGAGATTTTCCTTGTTAAATACGATGCTTCCGGAAATATTCTTTGGGCAACTGGTGCGGCAGGTTCAGGGGTCGAAGACAAGGTATTTAGGGGTGTAGCAACAGACCCCTCAGGCAATGTTTATCTGACGGGAACTTTTGATTCTCCCACCCTTACTTTTGGCTCCTACACACTCACCAATGTCAATGCTGGTCCTGGGGGCCATGATATGTTTCTTGCTAAATACGATGCATCAGGTAATGTGCTCTGGGCTATAAGAGAGGGTGGGGTGGCTTCAGATGGATCGGCCAACATCACTACCGATGGATCGGGAAATGTTTACATTGTCGGAAGTTTTTCATCGCCCACCCTTACCTTTGGCTCAACTACGCTTACCGTAGGAGCAGGAGGGTTTAACAATGCTTTTCTTGTCAAATACGATGGAAACGGCAATGTGCTTTGGGCAAAACAATCGGTTCAGAATTGGAAATGCAGCGGTCATGCGGTGGCTGTCAACCCTTCCGGAACGGCTGTTTACATAATTGGAAATCACCATCTCTCCCCAGTCAGTTTCGGCAGTTTCACCCTGCCTCAACAAGGATTTTGGGATGGGTATTTTGTCAAGTACGATGCCTCATCGGGCAATGAACTTTGTGCCCTGAACATAGGCGAGCCGGGTGGTAGTTCAAATGTTAATGGATGGGGCTTGGCTGTAGATGCTTCAGGAGATGTGTTTATAGCATCAGATGCCAGTGTTAATAATTCCGTCCTTATCGGCTCCTATACATTACCAATTCCTGGAGGTCTGACACCTTGTTTTGTAGCCGTTATTGACAATAATTGCAATGTGATTTGTGCCGATGCCCTCTCAGAAGGAGGAGAATTGGCTTTTATTTCCGTGGTCGCTGATGTATTGGGCAATGTATATGTGGGAGGCACATTTTGGAATACTTTTAATGTTGGGGCAACCACCTTGGTGCAAACCCCACAGTGGGAGGATGCCTGGGTTGCCAAATATGTAAAATGCACCAGCAGCACACTCAATGTCAGCGCAACCTCAACTAATATTTTATGCAATGGGCAATGCACCGGCACAGGCACCGCTTCGCCATCAGGAGGCACCAGTCCCTTCACCTATTCATGGAATACTTCTCCCGTACAAAACACGCAGACCGCCACAGGGCTTTGCGCGGGTAATTATAACGTAACCGTAACCGATGCTGTAGGCAGCACAGGCACCGCCCCTGTTACCATCACACAGCCAGCGGCAATCACCACCAGCACAACGGTAACACCGGTAAACTGCGGGAGCAATAACGGAAGCGCAACCGTAACCGCCAGCGGAGGAACGCCCGGTTATACTTATAGTTGGAATACATCTCCTGTTCAAACCACGCAAACCGCCACAGGGCTTGGCGCAGGAACATATACTGCAACCATTACTGATGTAAACGGCTGTACAAAAACACAAACAATAACAATAACAAATTCAAACGGGCCAAATGCTACAATGTCGCAAACAAATATTTTGTGCAATGGTCAATGCACGGGTTCAGCCATTGCAACAGTAACAGGAGGAACATTGCCTTATACTTATTTGTGGACGAGCGGACAAACGACATCCAGTGCCAGCAACCTATGCACGGGAAGTTACACACTCACCGTTACTGATGCCGGTGGATGCACCACACCGCAAACTGTTACCATTACTCAACCCGCAACAGCATTGTCGACAACCACCACTTCCACAGCAGCAAGTTGCGGAAATAACATTGGAAGCGCAACAGTGAATGTAAGCGGAGGAACAGGTTCTTTCACCTACGCGTGGAATCCTTCAGGACAAACAACTTCAACTGCCACAGGGCTTAGCGCTGGAAATTATACTACCACAGTAACCGATGCCAATGGATGTTCAACCACTCAAACTGTTTCAGTAACATCAGGCAGCACATTAACGCTGAACACATCTTCCACTGCAACCGGTTGTACTGTGAATAACGGCACAGCAACTGCTAATCCATCCGGAGGAACTGCGCCTTACACTTACTTGTGGAGCAATAACTCAACAACTCAACAAATCTCTAACTTGAGCGCAGGCAACTATTCAGTTACTGTTACAGATGTTAATGGCTGCACGCAAACGGCAGCAACAAATGTAACTTCAACAGGCGGTCCCTCTGCTGTGGTTACTGCCACCGCCATCAACCTCTCGCTGGGTGGTAGCAGCCAACTCAGCGCCACCGGAGGCGGAACTTATTCATGGTCGCTCGCAAGCGGATTAAGTTGTACGAATTGTCAGAATCCTGTCGCCTCGCCAAATCAAACCACCACTTATTGCGTGTTTGTTACCGATGCAAACAATTGCACCGACAGCGCGTGTATAAAAATAACCGTAGATGTTCCCTGTGGAAATCTTTTTATTCCTAATGCTTTTTCTCCGAACAGCGATTATGAGAATGATATTTTCTATGTGCGCGGAAACTGCATAACAGAACTTACATTGATTATTTATAATCGATGGGGAGAAAAGGTCTTTGAAACCGCAAATCCCACAGAAGGATGGGATGGATATTATAAAGGAAAGATGGAGGATACGGCAGTGTTTGCATATTACATGAAAGCTACGCTTATTACAGGAGAAGAAATTATTAAAAAAGGAAACATCAGTTTACTGCGGTAGGCACATCAAAAAAATCAGGCAAGCAGCGCACGTGAGATCACGATCTTCTGCACTTCGGTAGTGCCTTCGTAAATTTGAGTGATCTTGGCATCGCGCATCAAACGTTCCACATGATATTCTTTTACATATCCATATCCTCCATGAACCTGAACCGCCTCAATAGTGGTTTCCATGGCAACTCGTGAAGCAAATACCTTTGCCATAGCGCTGGCAGTTCCATAATCCAGATGCTGGTCTTTCATCCAGGCTGCTTTGAAACAAAGCAGACGGGCTGCTTCAATTTCGGTGGCCATATCGGCCAGTTTGAATTGTATCGCCTGATGTTGCGAAATTTCTTTTCCGAATGCTTTCCGCTCTTTTGAATAGGCGAGTGCAAGTTCGTATGCGCCCGATGCAATTCCTAATGCCTGGGCGGCAATTCCTATTCTTCCTCCGGCTAAAGTTTTCATAGCGAATTTAAAACCGAAACCATCCTCCCCAATTCGGTTGGCCTTGGGAACTTTTACATCGGTGAACATCAGGGAGTGTGTATCACTTCCGCGTATCCCCAGCTTATCTTCTTTTCTTCCGACTTGAAATCCATGCATGTCTTTTTCCACAATCAGGCAATTGATCCCCTTATGCCCTTTTTCAGGATTGGTCTGTGCCATTACCAGATAAACGGAGGCAGAGTTCCCGTTTGTGATCCAGTTTTTTGTGCCGTTCAAAAGGTAGTAGTCGCCTTTATCAATGGCGGTTGTTCTCTGAGATGTTGCATCACTGCCTGCTTCCGGCTCGCTCAGGCAAAACGCGCCTATGATCTCGCCTTTGGCAAGAGGTACAAGATATTTTTTCTTTTGAGCTTCTGTCCCAAAAGTTTCAAGCCCCCAGCAAACAAGAGAGTTATTCACGCTCATAACCACCGAGCAGGAGGCATCCACTTTTGAAATTTCTTCCATGGCAAGCACGTAGGAAATGGTATCCATGCCGCCACCCCCGTATTTCGGGTCAACCATCATGCCGAGAAATCCTAACTGTCCGAGTTGCTTGATTTCTGCGGCAGGAAATTTCTGGTGGTTATCGCGTTCAATGACACCCGACTTAAGCACATCCTGTGCAAAATTACGCGCTGCTTTTTGTACGGAAAGGTGCTCTTCGGAAAGTTCAAATTTCATATACCTTTATGCCTTTCAAATTTCCCACTAAATTAGAAAAATCATTCAATGGGTAAGTACAAAGTAATAGGAATAATGTCGGGGACTTCTCTTGACGGGCTGGATATCGCCTGCTGTGAGTTCAAAAAGTTAAAAACATGGCGCTATAAGATCAAGTATGCTGTAACGATAAAATATAACAAGGAGTGGAGAAAAAAACTGAGATCAGCGATCATGATGAAAAAACCTGAACTACAGGCATTGGACCTGGAATATGGCAGGTTCATTGGCGCTGAAATCCGGAAGCTGATCAGACACAAAAATATATCTGCCGATCTGATCGCTTCGCATGGGCATACTGTTTTTCACCAGCCGGAGAAGAAGCTCACCCTGCAGATTGGCAACGGCTGTGAAATAGCTTCTTTTACAGCGCTTCCTGTGGTTTGTGATTTCAGATCGGGCGATGTAGCCCTTGGAGGGCAGGGGGCTCCTTTGGTTCCACTGGCAGATAAAATGCTTTTCTCTGAATATGCGTTCTGCCTGAACCTCGGTGGTTTTGCGAATATATCGTTCGATAAAAACAAGCAACGCATTGCCTTTGATATTTGCCCCGCTAATATTGTACTGAATGAGTTGGCAGGCAAACTTGGAAAAGAGTTTGACGAGGGTGGAAAATTAGCATCGAAGGGAATAATTCACGAAAAACTGCTGAAAAATTTAAATACTCTCCCGTTCTACAAGAACAAACCGCCCAAATCCTTGGGGAGGGAATGGGTGGAAAATAAATTTTTACCTGCACTGGGTTCTTTCGATATTTCCATTCAAGATAAACTCAGAACAGTGGTTGAGCATATTGCGCTTCAAATATCTTCGGTTCTTAACTCCGAACCCCGAACTCCACACCCCGAACTATTATTTACAGGAGGTGGGGCATACAACAAATTTCTGATCGGGAGAATTTCACATCATGCAAAGTGTAAGATCGTTTTACCCGATGATAAAACAATACAATTCAAGGAAGCAATGGCTTTTGCATTCTTAGGACTGCTCAAAATGAGGGGCGAAATAAATATTCTGAAAAGTGTAACCGGAGCTAAAAGAGACAGTTCAGGAGGAGTAATCTGTTTTCAGGATCAGAATGAAGAGTCTTCATCGTGAAACTTCTCGTCCTCCTCCTCCTCCTCTCCATCATCCAGGATGCTGTCATCCAAATTCTCTATCTTCGGCTCTTCTTCAGCGAAAGCATCATCTTCGCCAAGCTTTTCTTCCTCCTCAAGTTCAGATTCGTCCTGCCAATCTTTTTTCAATTTTGGTTTAGTGGCCGCAGAAGATTTAGATTTTTTTTTGACCGTTGCTTTAGGCTTTGCAACTTTTTTTGAAGGAGTAGTTTTTTTTGTTGACTTAGTGTTCTTCATAAATGAAGGCTTTTTAAACCCGCCTGCCGACAGGTTCTTATCTATTCTATATTATGATTATAGTGCAAAATTATAAATTTTTAATATAAATATATTTATAAGGTATTTTTTTTTGACCGGTTCAATCGGGGGTATTTAGAGAATCATAAAGAGAATTCAGCTTCTGCTCCTGACTTTTTACCTTTGCCAGTTGTTGCTCAAGTGTTGTTAATTCGGGAGGAGTATTTTTCCTCGATCTCAGTTTGGTGATTTGTTCCGTTATCTTCTGTTCTCGGTCTGTATACATCTGTGCCAGGTCCTTTATTCCCTTTTTGCCAAAGTGTCTTACCCATCGGTTATCTTCGTTTCGGGCAATTTTTTCCAAGATAGGTATTCCGGAATTGATGGTATCATCGCTGCATTTTTTCAGAAACTCTGTATAAATATTGGCAAAGGAAACATTCTCCCATCCGCTCATTTTTTGTGAAAGGGCGGCAAAGAAAGCATGATTTTCATCCGAACCGTGCTCGGCATAGATATGTGCAATGGCCATTTGCATATCCGTACTTTTTTCCGATTCAAATTCTTTGGCAGCCGTAAGGGCACTCTTTTTATCCTTTTTAGCAAATGCGGAAAGGGATGTTCCCGCAACAGAATAGGATCGGTCATTAACAGATTGCCGGTAAAGGGAAGAAAGTTCATCCCCTTCAAAATTTTTGCTAAGCTGGTCAATGGAAAGCGCTCGTACGGAAGATTTCGGGTCGTTCTTAGCTAGTTCGATGAGTCTTTCCTTCACAGCATTTTTATGTTCAGCGGCAAGTTTTTCACTCATAATGATTGCCCTTTCCCGGAGGTCCGGGGAAACATCGTTGAGAGCTGCGATAAGTACATCGGCTGCTTCCTGTACGCTTGCAAATACAGCACATTCTTTCAGCGCTTCGAGGCGGTCGGCATACAGCGGGCAGTTCTTATACTGAAACGCCCATTCGGGGATTGATTTTTTCTCCTCTTTTATGCAGAGGAGCGATTTTTCCGCATCTACATTCACCAGACTGGGTTTATGTGCAACGGGAAAAGTGAAAAATTCACTTGTGTTATTCACCCAAACACGTTTGCGTTCTTTCTTTCCGTCCATGTAAATATCAATATCAAGAGGGAACTTAAAAGCCGGAAATGTTTTTGTATCCTGCGTCTGGTATATGTCAACAAAGTAATTTTTCAGTGAATCGCTGTAGTTGTGGCGTATGACTATTTTCGGATGACCCATGCCGAAAAACCACTGATCAAAAAACCAGTGAAGATCTTCTCCGGTTACTTGTTCAAAAACAAGTCGCAGGTTATCTGCTTCAACAGAGGTGAATTTATATTTATCAAGATAGTCCCTGAGTGCGGAAAAGAACGCTTCATCGCCCACATATTTGCGCAGCATGTGCAGAATAGCGCCTCCTTTGTTGTAGGAATGTGCGTCAAACATGTCATCAGGGGCATCGTACCGGTATCTGACAAGGTGTTTTGTGGTTTTAACAGCGGAGGAAAAATATCCCTGCATGGATTCGCGTGCAAGCACGTCCGCGGCATCACGTCCGTATTTATATTCCTTCCAGAGATATTCACCGTAAGTGGCAAATCCTTCGTTGAGTGTGAGGTTTGACCATTGCTCGCAGGTTACATAATCTCCGAACCAATGATGAAACAACTCATGGGAGATCACATCTTCGTAGCTGTTATCAAGCATTTCCCGGTCGGTTTGATTCAGGAAACTTCCGTGAATTACGGCAGTGGTATTTTCCATGGCTCCTGAAACATAATCGCGCACAACTACCTGTGAATACTTTTCCCATGGATAAGGCGTTCCAAGTCTTGTGGAGAAAAATTCAAGCATCTCCGGGGTTTTTCCGAAGATATCTTTTGCATAGCGTTCATATTCGTGCTCCACGTAGTAATTCACTTCCATGTTTTTCCACTTATCTTTTACAACGGAAAAATCCCCGACTGCCATCATTACAAGATAAGGAGCGGAAGGCAGAGACTGTTTCCAATGATCGGTACGCGTACCGTCCGCATTATTTTTGGACGAAATGAGCAAGCCATTAGAGAGGGTAACAAATTTTTTATGGGTTGAATCAATGGTGATAGAAATTTCATGAGTCATTCTTTCGTTGGGCTTATCCACCGTAGGGAACCAGTAGGAATTGGATTCCGGTTCACCCTGGGTCCAGAGTTGAGTGGGTTTGTCTTTTTCTTTCCCGATCGGATTGATGAAATATAGCCCCTTATCGGAAGTAATGGCATTTCCTGTGTTTGTTGCGCGCTCATTGGGTTTTGCAACGTAGTCAATATAGATGTTCAGCGTATCGTTGCGGGTATATTCCTTATCAAGCGAAATAGTGAGTTGCTCTTTGTTATAAGTGAAGAGAAGTTCGTTTTTTTCGGTTTTTTTCTGAACATTTGCTTCATACGAACCATCCGGACTTTTTTTGTGATCGTACATGGTTTTTACATAAACATCACCAACGAGCGATACTCTTTTTACCTCAAAGTTCTTCGCATCCAACGTAATTTCTTTTACAGGGTAGAAATAGGGCTTTAATGTAATGGTTGCCTGTCCATACAAGTATTGTTTTTCCCAGTCAAAGCGAACATCTAATTTTGTATGGATAATGTCAACAATACGGGAAGGGGTGGGGTGGTGTGCCGCCCGTTTCGTATCCACAAGAGTATCGAATATTTTAACCTCTGGTTTTTGCGCGGAGGTACGGGAGCTTTTAGATGTAGAACAGCCTGCAACAAGGAAAAGGGCAGGAATAACGATGAGTAGTTTTTTCATAAGCCTTTCAAAGAGATGCAAAGATGTATAAAAACGCAGAATGGAAGAAATTATTTACAGCAAGTATAAGCATGATTTGTTAAACTACAAATTTCTTCGCAGATTCGATCGCTTTATTCAATCCTTCCGGATTGCTGCCTCCTGCAGTAGCATAAAAAGGTTGCCCGCCACCTCCACCGTTAATTTCTTTGGCAAGTTCTTTTACAATATTCCCCGCATGAAGCTTTTTATCTTTCACGAGATTATCGGAGAGCATTACGGTCAGGATCGGCTTGCTGTTCACACTGGCTCCAAGAACGAGAAAAAGATTCTCTATTTTATTTTTTAATTCGAAGGAAAGGTTTTTTATTGCTTCAGAAGAGTTCAGTTCAATCTTTTCTGCAATGAAATTAATGCCGTTCTGCTTTTGAATTTTGCTAATCAATTCCGTTTGGAGGAATTTTGCTTTTTCATTTAGCAAAGAAGCTACCTGTTTTGACAGAGCTGTATTTTGCATCTGCAGTTCCTGTATATTTTTTATCAGATCTTTCGGTTGTTTCAGGAGATCCTTCAATTGGTTTAAAGTTCCGGTTTGATCATTGATAAGTTCCTCTGCTTTGATGGCTGTAACAGCTTCAATCCTGCGAATGCCTGCAGCCACTGCACTTTCGGAAGTAATTTTAAAATAACCAATCTGCCCGGTTGCCGGAACGTGCGTACCTCCGCAAAGTTCAATAGAATAATTTTTATCCCCTCCCGACTGCCTGTCAGCCGGGAAAGTTACCACGCGCACCGTATCCCCGTATTTTTCACCGAATAGAGCCATCGCGCCTAATTTTTTTGCCTGTTCAATAGGCATTTCTTGTATGTCGCTTTTTATATTCTCGCGTATCTTTTCATTCACCCTTGCCTCAATCTTGGCAAGTTCTCCCTCCGTTACTTTTGAGAAATGCGAAAAGTCAAACCGCAAATGCTCCTCATTAACCAAAGAACCTTTTTGTTCCACCTGCTTTCCAAGTACGTGCCTTAAAGCAGCATGCAATAAATGAGTTGCGGTGTGATTATTCATCGTGAGCAAACGTTTTCTGCTATCTACGCTTGCTTTAAATTCTACAGATAAATTTTTAGGGAGTGTTTCGGAGAAATGAACAATAAGGTTATTCTCCTTTTTCGTATCTGTAATAATTATTTTTTCACTTCCGGATTCTAAAATGCCGGTATCTCCAACCTGTCCTCCGCTCTCAGCATAAAATGGAGTCTGGTTTAGAATGATTTGGTAGAGTTCTTTTCCTTTCGTCTTTACTTTTCTGTATTTCACAATTTTGGAAATTGCTTCAAGCGAATCATAGCCAACGAATGCAGACCCCTCTCCACCTCTCCCCAAAGGGGAGAGTGTAGCAGCCCCAAGTCCTCCCCTTTGGGTATGGGGTGTAATCCAATCCGCAGTATCCACTTTTGCATCATCCTTTGAACGGGATTTTTGTTTTGTCATTTCTTCATTAAATCCATCTTCCTCAATGCTCAAACCGTATTGCCGGGCGATAAGCGAGGTAAGATCGACAGGAAATCCATACGTATCGTAAAGTTCAAAAACCACTTTTCCGTCAACTACCTTATTTGTCTTGGAATTGGAAACGCTGATGCAAACCGCATCAATTTTTTTCAGGCCCTGCTCTAACGTGTGGAAGAAGGAGGTCTCTTCTTCTTTCACAACTTTCTGCACAAAAAGTTTTTCTTTTTCTATCTCAGGAAAAAATTCTCCCATCTGGTTGGCAAGCACGGGAACAAGACGGTGTAAAAAAGGTTCTTTGATCCCAAGCGACTGGTATCCGTACCGGACTGCTCTACGCAAAATTCTGCGTATCACATATCCGGCTCCTGTGTTTGATGGGAGTTGCCCGTCTGCTATGGCGAAAGAAATCGCACGAATGTGATCCGCTATTACGCGTATGCCTATGTTGGTGATTTCCGCCTGCTTATTCCTGTCTTCCGGCTTGTATCGAAGGCCGCACAGGTCTTCTATTTTGCGGATGATGGGCTGAAAAACATCCGTGTCGTAAGTAGATTTTTTATCCTGCAGAGCCATGCACAGTCTTTCAAAGCCCATTCCTGTATCTACGTGCCGGGCAGGTAATTTTTCAAGCACTCCGTTGGCTTTCCGGTTGAACTCCATGAAAACCAGATTCCATATTTCGATTACTTCCGGATTGCCGGTGTTCACCAAGGTTTTTCCATCCACTTTTTCGCGTTCACGTTCATCGCGCAGGTCAACGTGTACTTCCGAGCAGGGACCACAGGGTCCGGTATCTCCCATCTCCCAGAAATTATCTTTTTTGTTTCCGTTGATAATCCGAGAAGGGTTTATGTATTTTTTCCAGGTGTCGGCTGATTCCTGATCAAATGCGATATTATCTTCTTTGCTTCCTTCAAAAACCGTAACATATAATCTATCGGGAGATATTTTGTAAACACCTGTGAGAAGTTCCCATGCCCATTTGATAGCTTCTTTCTTAAAGTAATTTCCAAAACTCCAGTTGCCCAGCATCTCGAATAGGGTGTGGTGATAGGTGTCAATTCCTACTTCTTCCAGGTCATTGTGTTTTCCGGAAACACGCAGACATTTTTGCGTATCGGCAACACGGGGATGTTTGATGGCAGCATTCCCCAGAAACAGGTCTTTAAATTGGTTCATCCCTGCATTGGTAAACATTAGGGTGGGGTCGTCTTTAATGACAAGAGGAGCCGAAGGCGCAATCTCGTGATCTTTACCGCGGAAATATTCTAAAAACTTCTCTCTTACCTTAGCTGATTTCATGGATGTCTAAGATATTGATTTACCTGTATTAGGTCGTTTCTGATATTCTTAACAATTTGCTGTTGATTCATGTTCTTCTCTATGCTGCAAAATTAGATTTTTTATCTACCTTTGCGTCTCCTTATTTAATTCAGATTTGTACATTGGTACGGATTCGTAAATTAGCAGATAAAAATGTCGAAAATCAAATATCGTTTTAACACTCACTCACTTACTTACGAAAAAGTAGGGTTTAGCTGGAGGAAGATTGTGCTGAAAGTGTTATCTTACCTGGCTATTGGGACTGTATTTGCTGGAGTGACGGTATTTATCGCATTTACCTACTTTGATTCTCCCAAAGAAAAAATGCAGAAAAGGGAAATCGCGTGGATGAGCTATCAATACGACATTTTGAATAAAAAACTTAGCGAAGTTCAAACTGTTTTGGGCGATCTGGAAAAGCGCGATGATAATATTTACCGTATGATTTTTGAAGCGGACCCTATTGCGGATGAAATACGAAAAGCCGGTTTTGGAGGCGTGGATAGGTATAAAGAGCTGGAAGGTTATGAGAATTCCCGCTTGATCGTTGAGAGCACTAAAAAACTTGACCAGGTCTCCAAGCAGTTGTATATACAATCAAAATCATTTGACGAAGTGATCAAGATGGCAGAGAAAAAAGAATTTATGCTATCCAGCATCCCTGCTATTCAGCCTATTTCCAACAAAGATCTGAAACATGAGCCATCCGGATATGGTATGAGAATGCATCCTATTTATAAATATTCAAAATTCCATGCAGGAATGGATTTTACAGCAAACATTGGAACCAAGATATATGCTACAGGGGATGGGGTGGTTTCAACCGCTGAATATGGTTCAGGTTACGGAAACCACGTTGTAATTAATCACGGTTATGGGTATCAAACCCTTTACGGACACATGGAAAAAATTGCAGTTCTTTCTGGACACAAGGTAAAACGGGGCGAACTGATCGGGTATGTCGGTAACACAGGGCTTTCTGCTGGACCGCACGTGCATTATGAAGTTCAGAAGAATGGCAATCCTGTTAACCCGGTCAACTTCTATTACAACGACCTCACCCCGGCCGAGTACAAGCAGATGATCGAGGTTTCTTCCCGCGCTTCCCAGTCGTTTGACTAACCGGTCTGCTAATTTAGTAGATAAAAATTGCTTGTTGGGTTCAAATCCCTTTTTTACATTTGCGGGACAGAAAAAACCAGCACATGCCCTACAAAGAAAAAGAACCTGAAAAAATATTATTCTCCATTGGAGAAGTAGCCAAAAAATTCAAGGTGAACACTTCCCTGATCCGTTTCTGGGAAAAGGAGTTTGACATTCTTCAGCCAAAGAAGAATAAAAAAGGCAACCGTCTTTTCACCAGACAGGACATGGACAATCTCCACATCATATACCACCTGGTAAAGGAGCGCGGCTTCAAATTAGATGGTGCCAAGAGAAAACTCAAACAGAACAAAGATGAGGTTGTTAATTCTGTTGAGATGGTGAAATCCCTGAAGAACATCAGGAGTTTTTTAGTGGAGATGAAGGAGTCGCTCTGATTTTGATCAAAAAGAGAAATTGCACTCAAAAATACCTAGTTCCTGTAAGAAAATTTCCTGTATAATCTCTGATGTTTTCTTCGAGCGAATGGAATTTTACATCGCATCCTGCGTTTCGGAGTTTTTCCATAGTAGCCTCTGTGAAATATTGATATTTGTCGCGAATGTCGGCAGGAGTATCAATAAATTCTATTTCCGGTTTTTTATCGAGGGCGCTGAAAACATTTTTGGCAAGATCCAAAAAAGTTCTGGCTTTTCCGGATCCGATGTTGTAAATAGAAGAAGTTGCCGGCTTACGTGAACGTAAAAGCCAGAGGCAGACTTCAGTAACATCTTTCACATAAATAAAATCGCGTAGCTGATCTCCGTCCTTGAATTTCGGATTGTGCGAACGAAATAATTTCACTTTCCCTGTCTGCTGTATTTGATTGAACGCGTGAAAAACTACCGAGGCCATCCTCCCTTTGTGGTATTCATTGGGGCCGTACACATTGAAAAATTTCAGTCCGGCCCAGAATCCGGGTTTTCTTTCCTGTTTCAACACCCATTTATCAAAATCATTTTTTGATTCTCCGTAGGGGTTCAGCGGATGAAGTTTTTCAATCAACTCGTGACTGTCCTCATAACCGAATTCACCTCCTCCATACGTTGCGGCAGAGGATGCATATACGAGCGGAATTCCGAATTCAACACAAATGTTCCACACATTTTTGGAATAGTTCAGGTTCAGCCTGTCAAATATTTTTTTGTCGAACTCAGTGGTGTCGGTCCTGGCGCCAATATGAAAAACAAACTGTACCAAACGCTGATTTTCCCTCAGCCAACTGGGGAAAACATCACGGTGAACTTCTTTCGAATAGGTTTTCCCTGTGAGGTTTTTATTTTTCTCCGATCTGGAAAAATCATCTACCGCCACAATGTCCTTGAAGCCTTCATGGTTCAGTTTGCTCACCAAACAGCTTCCTATAAATCCAGCGGCTCCGGTAACTACAATCATCGAAAAACGATTTTTTACGAAATTACGAAATGGGAACTGTCTGTTCCCCAAATACATTAATTAAAAACATGCAATACAGTTCCATCAAAAGCAGTTTGATACTGCTTCAACAAATTTACTGCCGGTCCCTGGTTGGGAGATCCGTCTGTAATCAGAAATTTGGAACCGCAGGCAGCATCTTCAACCAGTAATCCGCTTGCATCAACTGTTACAAAATTTCCATCGGGTACTTTGTAGGTGCAGTGCCGGTCGTATGCCACGAATTCGGTCTGCGATTTTCGGAATAGGAGAATGCCTTTTGACCCTCCGGCAACGTAGGCGTATCCACTGGTTGCGTTCAAGGGCGCAAAGGCAGGATCGGTCGTGTACAGGTACACATCCACATACACGTCCGGAATTTCGTTGGCATCTTTTTTGCAGCTTAAAAAAGTGATTAACAGTAAAACAATAATGTACAGAAAAGGGTATCTAAAAATTTTGTTCATTAATCGTGTTGAAATGTAAAACAAAGTTACGCTATTTTTATCTAAACTTGCTTGTATGAAGAAGATTCTCCTGAAATTATTGTTGTTCTGCTTTCTCTTTGTTTCTGCCATGGCATTTTCTCAGGCAAATACAGAAAAAGAGAAGAAAAAAAATGATGTGGAAAACCGGAAAATGAAAAGAAAAAAAGCCAAGGCGGAGTGGAAAGAAAAACGACAAAAGGAGCGAGGTGAAAAGAGGGCTGTGAAATCGCACGAGAAACGACTTCAGACCAAAGAAACGCGCAAACGCATGAAAAAGAACCGGCAAAAAGCAGCCCGCACCAATGCGAACAAAAAACAATTTTTCCTTATTCGATTATTCAAGCCAAAGCCAAGGACGGGAGCCTGGTAAAATAGTTTCAGGTTCCAAGTTTCAGGTTTTGATACTTCATCAATCACCGATCACGGATTACCATCTAACAGTTCCTTGATTTTCTCTTCCAGAGCCGGTCCTCTCAGGTTTTTTTCGGCAATGTTTCCCTCTCTGTCAAGTAAAACAGCAAAAGGAATCCCGGTGAAGCCGTATTGCGCGACTACCGGTGATTGCCACATTTTAAAATCGCACACATGATCTTTCCATGCCAGGTTGTCGTGTTTTATCGCCTCCAACCAATCCCCTTTATCCTGGTCAAGCGATACGCTGAAAATACCGAGACCTTTATTTTTGTATTTATTATAGATTGAAACAACAAAAGGATTTTCAGCTCTGCAGGGTTTGCACCACGATGCCCAGAAATCCACGATCACCACTTTTCCCTTCATGGAGGAAAGAGAAAGCGGGGTGCCGTCCTTATCGTTCATTGTAATACCGGGAGCGGGCATGCCCTGCGCTAGTTTCTTTTCCTTATCCACGTATGTTTTGAAATCTTTAAGTGTTTCGATGTCGGGATATTTTGCCGAGAGCGCATCGGCTACTTTTATGAAATAGGCAATGTCCTTATTCGGGCTCAGCATCTGTATTGCGGCTAGTGATACAAATGAGTGGGTGTTTTCATCAATAAATTTTTTGATAAAGGCAGCAACATCATCAGCCTGCTTCCGGTAATTGGCAGAGTAGGCATTGAACACAGGCTCCAAAGATCTTGAAAGCGAATCAATCCTCAGGGTATCGCGGATGTTATTCATATAGGCTTCAAATACTTTGCGAATGGAATCCTGCTGGATGCGTACTGCTTCCATCGCTTTGAATTTTTTTTTGGTGGTCTCGTTAAACTTAAAGAACAGTTCTGTATCCGGAGAGCCGCTCACTTTGCTGGAGTCGTTCAGGTTTTGTGCATTTCCTTCGAGCGTAATATTTTCTGTACTGTCCGCAATGATGGTGGTGAAATTGGAAGAAGAAATCCGGATGCTGTAAAACCCTTTTTCCGGAACTTTTTTAGTGAATATAAATTCTCCCCGTTCGTTCATCTGTACGGAGTCGATCGTTTTTACCTCGGAAGAGTTTTCGTTCACCAGCGTAACGAATTCGCCCTTGCTGTTGCTGAGTTTTCCTTTTACCTGGAAATTTTCGTTTTCAATATTTCCGCAGGAATACAGCGACAGTGAGAATGAAATAAGACGCAGAAAATATTTTTTATTTTTCATAGGATGTAGTTTATTCCAGCTTCTGAAGAAGAGGGTTAGGGTGAGGTATCCAATATTTCTTTTACCAGTTGATTTGCAATTTTAGGATCCGCTTTTCCTTTGGAGAGTTTCATCACTTCGCCCATAAATAAGCCTATCAATCCCGTTTTCCCGCTTTTGTATTCTGCAACTTTCTCCGGATATTTTTCAATGGCCTGTTTTGCGAATTCTTTTAGTGAACCGGTGTTGCTTTCCTGTATCAGATTCAACTCTTCGGCAATTTTCATAGGGGATTTAGCTGGGTTCAAAACCAATGCGGGGAATATTTTCTGAGAAGCAACCGAATGACTTACTTTTCCTTCTTCCACAATTTTTATCAGTTCGGAAAGTTTTTCAGCGGTAAGGGGGAACTTATCGATCTCCACCGCATTTTCATTGAGGTAAGATTTCACAGAGCCTGTTACCCAGTTGCAGGCAGCTTTATACCACCCCTCTCCAACTCTTCCCTTCGGGGAGAGAGCTCCCTCTCCTTCGAAGAGGGTAGGGGTGAGGCCGGCTGTTAGTTTCTCAAAGTACAATGCGATCTCCTTTGTATCCGTCAGCACCCCTGCATCGTAATCGGATAAACCGAACTCCCGGGTGTATTTTTTGAAAAGCTGATCAGGCAGGGGAGGCAGTGTCTTTTTTATTTCTGAAATATATTCCTGCTCCACCACCACGGGCTGTAGATCCGGCTCCGGAAAATACCGGTAATCATGCGCGAATTCTTTGGAACGTAAAGAAAAAGTGGTTCCGGTAGTTGCATCAAATCCCCTGGTTTCCTGCTCAAAGATTTCTCCTTTTTTGATCAGGTCAATCTGTCTTTTTATTTCGTGGTCTATGGCTTTTTGTACATTCCGGATGGAGTTCATGTTCTTCACCTCCGTTCTCTTTCCGAAGGTTTTTACGCCCTTGAGTCGTACTGAGATATTCGCATCGCATCGCAGATTTCCTTCTTCCATGTTTCCGTCACAAATATCGAGGTATCGCACCAATTTACGAACTTCCGTTAAATATTTATAGGCCTCTTCTCCTGATGCAATTTCCGGTTCGCTCACCATTTCCAGCAGAGGAACTCCGGCACGGTTCAGGTCAATGAGCGTATCATACGGATCCTGGTCATGAATGCTTTTCCCGGCATCTTCTTCCCAGTGAATCCGGGTGAGGTTGATGCGTTTGGAAGCCCCCCCACCCCCCGAAGGGGGGATTTTGGAGGATGTATCACCCGGGTGCCCCCCTTTGGGGGGAGGGGGGGCTTTGATTGTGATATAACCGCCTGTGCAGATAGGTGTTTTGTCCTGGGTGATCTGGTACCCCTTCGGCAGATCGGGATAAAAATAATTTTTGCGAGCGTACTGATTTTCCCTTGTGATGTTGCAGTTGCAGGCAATGCCCAGGCGCACTGCGAATTCCAGCACTTTTTTATTTGCCTTCGGCAGCGTACCCGGGTGCCCCAGTGTGATCACGCTCACATTCGTGTTTGGAAGATCTCCAAACTCGGTGGAATCCGATGAATAGGCCTTGCTCTTGGTGAGCAATTGAATATGCACCTCAAGACCAATAACAGATTCGTATTTATCGTAGACGGACATTTTTTATGAGGAGCAAATGTAGGAAACATTATTTAACTCTTATTCCATGATTCTCGTATTTACATTTACATTTGTCCCTTGTAAAATACACTGGCATGAAAAAATGGTTTCAGATATTTTTTGTCTTTGTATTGGCTGTCGTGCTGAGCAGAGTCGAAGCATCGTTTGCTCAGGACTCAAAACAATATTTTCAGCAAGAAGTCAATTATAAGATTACGGTTTCCCTCGATGACAAAAAACACGAATTTTCAGGCGATGAATCCATCGAGTACATCAACAATTCTTCTGATGAGTTAACCTTCATTTGGTTTCATATCTGGCCGAATGCCTATAAGAATAACAAGACTGCGCTGGCAAAACAATTAATTGCTGACGGCAACAAGAAATTTTATTTTGCTTCGGAGAACGACCGGGGATATATCAGTCAGCTGGATTTTAAAGTGAACGGACAGGCGGTAAAGACCGAAAAACATCCAGAACACATCGACATCATTAAAATAATTTTGAATGAACCGCTAAAATCCGGAGGAAAGATCACGATCACCACTCCTTTTCATGTCAAGATCCCGATCGGAGTTTTTTCCCGTCTCGGACATATCGGCCAGCAATACCAGATCACACAGTGGTATCCCAAGCCTGCGGTGTATGACAGATACGGATGGCATCCCATGCCTTATCTCAATCAGGGAGAGTTTTATTCTGAGTTTGGCAGTTTTGATGTGTCTGTCACCCTTCCCAAGAATTATGTGGTGGGCGCCACCGGCACTCTTGTGAACGGAGAGGAAGAAACTGCCTGGCTGATGCACAAGGTGGAAGAAACAAAAGCCATTGAAAAATATAAAAAGAACGATACGCTTACTCCTGCTTCTGCTTCCGAAATGAAAACATTGAATTATCAGGCATCCAACGTGCATGATTTTGCCTGGTTTGCGGATAAGCGCTACCATGTGCTGCACGATGTGGTGGAACTTCCGCATTCAAAACGTAAAGTGGATACATGGGTGATGTACACCAACATGGAAGGGGAGCTTTGGAAAAAAGGGGCGAAGTATGTGAGCGATGCTGTCTATTATTACTCGCTTTGGAATGGGGACTATCCTTACCCTCACGCTACTGCAGTGGACGGATCTTTGAGTGCAGGTGGTGGAATGGAATATCCAATGATTACGGTTATTGGAGTTGGAGGAGCAGGAAGCCCGGAAAATCTTGACAGAGTGATCGCACACGAAGTAGGACACAACTGGTTTTACGGGATCCTCGGCTCCAACGAACGCGACCATGCATGGATGGATGAGGGCGTGAATTCGTTCAACGAGCAGCGCTACATGGCAAAAAAATACCCGGAGGATTCTACGAAGGCCGGCATGAGTGTAAATATCGGAGGAATGAAAGTAGATATGGGAAAGCTGCTCGGCATTCCTGATCTCAGTGAAGAAACTTTTTTTGATCTTGGTTATCGTTTTAATGCAGTGAAGAAAGAAGACCAGCCTGTTGATTTGACATCAGGAGAGTATACGCAGATCAATTATGGAACTATTGTCTATGGAAAAACGGCAGTTATTCTAACTTATCTTCAAGCATATTTGGGTGTGGAGCTTTACGATAAGTGTGCCCAAGTCTATTTTGAAACATGGAAGTTTAAACATCCTTATCCTGAGGATATAAAGAAAGTGTATGAAGAAGTTTCGGAGAAAGACCTGAGTTGGTTTTTTGACGAGTTAATTCCAACAAGAAAACAAATTGATTATAAAATTTATTCTGTAAAGCCTGCCAAATGTGTTATTGCCGACAATGCCGTAACCGAGTGGAGAGTTACGGTAAAAAATAAAGGAGCAATAAACTCCCCTTTTAATATTTCTACTTTGGTAGAAGAAGGGAAAGTGGTATCCACTCAGTGGTTTGATGGTTTTGCAGGGAAGAATACGGTTCTTATCAATGCTCTTTATTTCGATCATTTGAAAATTGACGCTCAAAATATTATGCCTGACATCAACCGCCAGAATAACACGCTGAAGATGCACGGGCTTTGCAAAAAGACAGAACTATTCAACCTCAGAATGTTCGGGGTGGTGCATAATACCGACAAAACCCAACTCTTCTGGGCTCCCGTGATGGGATGGAACTACTACAACAAATTTATGCTGGGAGCAGCTATTTATAATAACCTTCTTCCTGAAAAGAAATTCGAATATGTTCTGATGCCCATGTATGGTTTCGGAAATAAAGACATGGCCGGGGGAGCAAGCATTCATTATAATATACATCCCAATAAAGTATTTCAAACCATTCGTTTTGGGGTGAATGCGGAGCGGTATTGTTATGGGACAACATTCCTTCCGAACACAAACTTCAATAAGATAGCTCCTGAGTTGATTTTGGAAATAAAAAAGAAACATCTCAATAATCCCATTAAGCAGACAATTAATATCCGTCAGGTGAATATTTTTAAGGAGCTTGCTATTGGAGATTATGGATTTGCGCCCGTTGTATATCACTACGACACGGTAAACATTGCTGTTAATGACATCACCTACAAACTTGACAACGCCCGGAAAATAAACCCCTATAACATAGTTGCGAATATTCAGGTAGATAACTATTATCTCAAAACCGCGCTCACCGCCAATTATCGCATTACCATGAAGGGAAAGAAAAAGGCAGTTGACCTCAGAGGATACCTGGGTCATGTGGCGTTCCCTTTCAGTGGCAGCAGCAATTATTTTGACGGCAACTGGTATCTGCACGCGAGTGGGGGAACAGGTGTGCAGGATTACCTGTATGATAATGTCTTTTTGGGAAGAAGCGAACGAGACGGAGTTCTTTCGCATCAATTTGCCGAAACAGATGGAGGGATGAAAGTATACACTCCGCTTGGCAGGTCATCGGATTGGCTTTTTGCTTTTAATATTAAAAGTCCCATGCCCGGCAAGTTCCCCATAAAATTGTTTGCGGATATAAGTTTTATGCCGGTAGGCGCTGCGCTCAATCAAACCATGATCTACGATGCAGGTATTTACATTCCGATGATCAAGGACATGGTCGAGATCTATTGTCCGATCCTTGTTTCACGGGATATTAAAGACGTCTTTTATCTGAACAACACCGATCTGAAGGATCCAACGCCCGACAAGAACGACCCTGACAAATTCAGGCGCATGGCAAGAATGATTCGCTTTACATTCAATATTCATAAGCTTAATCCGTTCGAGTTAGTAAGAAACTTATCTTTGTAGCTTCTGTGCTAATCTGTGTAATTTGTGGCAAACATTTACTTTCTTTCCGATTTTCACTTAGGCGCCCCCGACTATGAACAAAGCCTGATCCGCGAGAAGAAGATTGTTTCATTTCTCGCCTCAATTAAAAACGATGCCTCCGAAATTTATTTGATGGGCGATGTTTTCGACTTTTGGTTCGAATATCGAAAAGCGATCCCCAAAGGATATGTTCGCCTGATCGGAAAACTGGCCGAGCTTAGCGATTCGGGAATAAAACTGCATTATTTCACAGGTAATCACGATATGTGGGTGTTTGATTACCTGCCTATGGAACTCAATCTGGAAATTTACCGTAAGCCGGTTACACGAGAGATTAACGGAAAGAAATTTTATCTCGCACATGGTGATGGACTGGGTCCGGGAGACTATGGTTATAAATTCATCAAAGCAGTTTTTGCAAGCAAAGTATGCCAGTGGTTGTTCGCACGCATACACCCCAACCTGGGCATTTCCATAGCAGAGTTCTGGTCCGGACAAAGCCGGAAGCTCACCGAAGAAAAACATTTTCACGGGGAAAAAGAATGGTTAGTTATTTATTCCAGGGAAGTATTGAAGAAAGAATATTTTGACTATTTGATCTTCGGTCATCGTCATCTTCCGGTTGATTATCGCCTCACCCCAACTCTCTCCAAAGGAGAGGGGGCTTTTCCCCCTTCGGGGGAAACGGGAAAGGGGGTGGCTCGCTACCTCAATCTCGGTGAATGGGTTACCCACTTTTCCTATGCGGTATTTGACGGCAAGGACGTTTCACTAAAATATTTCCGTGACTAAAGTAAAGGCGAAGCAACAAACCAACAACTGGTTTGATAAAATCCTGACACGCCCTTATCAAACTCTTTTTCTTGTCTGCGTTTTACTTTATGCCCGGATACTCACTTTTGGTCTTGTCCACTTTGACGACCACGGCTTTGTACTCATGGCTTCCGATACGTTGAAGATTTCAAACATCCCGGCATTTTTCAGACACAGCGTGTTTTGGGTGCTGGGTGATACCACGCAGGATACGGATGTGTTTTACCGTCCCCTTCAGAATGTGGTGTATGCTGTTTGCAACACCATTGCTCCGAAGCAAGCCTGGATATATCATTTTTTCGGGTTGATGCTCCACGCGCTCACTTCCTGCGTTTTGTTCCGGTTTTTCAGGGAATTAAAATTCCATGTTTCTGTTTCTTTTGTATTTGCCTTGATCTATTCCGTTCATCCTGTTCTCGTGCAGGGCGTTGCCTGGATTGCAGGAATTGGTGATCAGATGGCAGCATTGTTTTCATTGCTATCAGCTATTTATTTTTTCAGATATATTTCAGCTGAACAAAAGACCAACATTAAATATTTTTTTGTTCACCTACTTTGTCTTGCTTGCGCCTTATTTTCAAAGGAAGTTTCCATAATGCTGATCCCTCTTTTACTGTTTTGGTTTTTCTTCATCAATAAGAATAGATCAAACCGTAAAATGCTGCTGACCGCATTCTTCGCATGGATTGGAATTGCTGTTGCCTATTTTATTTTAAGGAACAAGGCCATTCACTTGCCCAAAACGAACCTTCTCACAACCGCTTTCGAATCTTTCAAAGTAAATGGACCGCTCTTGTTCGAATATTTTGAAAAAATATTTTTACCATATCGCTTAAGTCCTATCCCTTCCCGCGAGGATGCGCAGTTGCCGGTCGGATTACTTATTTTTGCCGCGTTAATTTTCTTTCTGGTCTATAAAAAACGATTCACACGAATGGCTTTATTCGGGGCGACATGGTTTATTGTTTTTCTTTTCCCCACTTTCATTCAGCAGAATCCACAGGCGCATTTCTTTGCGTTTGAACACCGCCTTTATTTGCCGCTCATCGGTCTTGTAATTGTAGTAATAGAATTTCTGAATTTAAGTCAGATAGATTTCCGGTCCGCCCCGCAGAAATATGGTTTTGCGCTGATCCTGATCCTGTTTTTTGTTTTAACTTTTTCCCACAGCCGCACGTTCAGCGACCCCTACACATTTTATGCCAAAGCGCTTGCATCTTCTCCTAAATCTGTAATAGCCTATAACGGATACGGAAAACTTTTGCTGGAAGACAAAAAATATGCAGAAGCAATTCAAGCGTTCATGAAAAGTTATGAATTTAAATCAGACGATTTGCAGACCACGGGAAAAATCGCAGAGATATATCTGAAAGATATGAACAACCCGCAGGAGGCAATTGGTTGGTTCAAAAAAACATTCGACATAGAGCCTAATTCCATTGAAGCGGCTGTGAGCATAGGCGATGCCTATTTTAATTTTCTGCACGATACGGCAAATGCCATTGTATGGTACGATAATGCTTTGAAAATAAACCCGCAGAATGAATTTGCCTTGGCGAATCTTGGTGTGATTTATGCCGGCAAAGGAAAAAACGAGGAAGCGAGAAAGTTTTTGACACAATCCTTAAATGCAAATTCGAAAAATCTTTCAGCACTCAAGTGGATGGCGATTACATATTTCAATGAAGGAGAAATTTCTAAAGCCGTAGTTTATCTGAACAAGGGGTATGAAAATTCCCCGGAGGATATTGATCTGAAACGTAATCTGATGGTGTGCTATTACAAACTGAACGACTTTGCAAAGACAGAGAAATATGCTTTAGAATATTCAAAAGCAGGGAATCAAGTTCCCGAAGAAATAGAAACGTATCTGAAAAATAATTAGGATATTTTTTCAACTAAATCGGCAAGCCGGTTCGAATACCCCATCTCATTATCGTACCAGCCGATTACTTTCACCATTCTTCCCACCACAGAGGTAAACTCCGCATCCAACACGCAAGAGTAGGGGTTTCCGATAATATCAACCGAAACAAGAGGTTCTTCGGTGTATTGCAAAATTCCTTTCAGAGAAGTTTCTGCTGCCTTTCGGAACGCATCGTTGATCTGTTTAGTAGTTGTATTCTTTTTCAGGATACAAGAAATATCCGTCAGCGATCCATTTGGAACAGGAACGCGCATTCCGCATCCGCCCATCCTTCCTTCAAGATGTGGAAATATTTTTGTAATGGCTTTTGCTGCTCCTGTTGAAGTTGGAATGATGCTCAGCGCTGCGGCTCTTGCCCTGCGCAGATCTTTGTGCGGTGCATCGTGCAGTCGCTGGTCGCCCGTGTAAGAATGTATGGTAGAGATATACGCATCTTCAATCCCCCAATTCTCATCCAGCACTTTTATCATCGGTGCCGCGCAGTTGGTGGTGCAGGAGGCGTTTGATATAATTGTATCGTCTTTGGAAAGTATGCTGTCGTTCACACCCAGCACAATACTTTTCACATCACCCTTTGCCGGTGCGGAGATGATCACCTTTTTGGCTCCCGCTTTCAGATGTTTGCCGGCACTTTCCTTGTCAAGAAAATGCCCGGTAGATTCAATGACCACATCTACACCTAATTTTCTCCATGGAAGTTCTCCGGGATCTTTTTCTGCAGTAACATTTATTTTACTCCCATCAATGGAAATAAAGTTTTCTCCGTGCTTTACTTCTCCCTGAAAAATCCGATGAACTGAATCGTATTTGAAAAGATGTGACAGCGTTTTGCTGTCGGCCAGATCATTGATGCCAACAATCTCAATAACTTGTCCTGCGCCTGTCGAATGGTTAGGTTTGCTAAGCGCAACACGGCAAAAAGTTCTGCCAATTCTCCCAAAACCATTTATGGCAACTCTGATCTTTTTCATAGTCGCAAAAGTATAAAAATAAGCCCCATAATGGAAATGGCTGTTTGGCTGTAAATTCGTATTTTCGTACCAATCCGTTTTTCGTAGATTCATGGCTAAGGTTGCCGAACAGAAGAAAACCACACCAAAATCCTCCTCGAAATTCACAAAGGAAACTTATTCCTTGTGGTACGGGCAGATTCTTTTGATGCGCAGGTTTGAGGAGAAGGTTGGACAGCTCTACATTCAGCAAAAAATTCGGGGATTTTGTCACTTATACATCGGACAGGAAGCAATTGCTGCCGGAGGAGAATCAGCGATACGGAAAACAGACAAGATTATTACCGCTTACCGTGATCATGCACATCCAATGGTTCGTGGTCTGCACCCAAAATATGTGATGGCAGAACTTTTTGGCAAAGCTACCGGATGCTCCAAAGGAAAGGGAGGTTCTATGCACATGTTCTCCAAAGAGTTTAACTTTTTTGGCGGGCACGGCATTGTGGGCGGACAAATTCCCATGGGAGCAGGAATCGCTTTTGCAGATAAATACAATGGCAACGACAATGTTACGCTTTGCCTGATGGGCGATGGCGCTGTTCGCCAGGGTGCCTTGCACGAAACATTTAACATGGCAATGACATGGAAACTTCCTGTCATTTTTATCATTGAAAATAACAATTACGCAATGGGAACTTCTGTAGAAAGAACTTCCAATGTGCACGATCTTTATAAACTTGGTTCTGCGTATGAGATGCCTTCTTTTCAGGTGGATGGAATGAGATGCGAAATGGTTCATGGAGCAGTTGCTTCTGCAGCAGAAAGAGCCAGAAAAGGAGAGGGTCCAACTTTACTCGAAGTAAAAACGTACCGCTACCGCGGGCATTCCATGAGTGATCCCGCCACCTATCGTTCCAAAGACGAAGTGGAACAGTACAAAAAACTCGATCCGCTCGAACAGGTTCTGGCTACTATGAAAGAAAACAAATGGATCGATGATAAAGGTATTGAGGCAGCAGAAGCGAAAGTGAAAGCTGTAGTAGAGGAGAGCGTGAAGTTTGCTGAAGAATCTCCTTATCCAAATCCGGGAGAAATTTACAAAGATGTTTATGTTCAAACAGATTATCCTTATATAAAAGAATAATACACACTCCTCCCTGCCTCCCCAAAGGGGAGGAGATAAAATAAATATTTAGTAAAACCCCTCTCCCCTTGGGGGAGAGAAGGAGAGGGGTGATAAATCAAAATGGCCGAAATAGTTAGAATGCCCAAGCTCAGCGACACAATGACGGAAGGAACCGTTTCCCGTTGGCTGAAAAAAGTTGGCGATAAAGTTAAATCCGGTGAAATCCTTGCCGAGATCGACAGCGACAAAGCCACTATGGAGTTTGAAAGTTTTTATGATGGTACGTTGCTTCACATCGGCATCCCCGACAAAAAAGGAGCTCCCGTAAACGCAATTCTTGCCATCATTGGAAAACCGGGAGAAGACATTTCTAAAATATTGGAAGCAGAAAAGGCATCAAGTCAGAAGTCAGAAGTCAAAAGTCAGAAGGAAACAGCCGGTGCATCCAAAGCAGAATCACAAGTACAAGCTGCAGTTGAAAGAAAAACTGAGGTTGCGGCTGTTCATCAGTCTGCTGCCCTCCCCCCTTCGGGGACAACCGGAGGTTGGGAACAAAGCTCGGGAGGGGGGCTTCGCATCAAGGCTTCTCCTCTTGCAAAAAAACTGGCGAAAGATCAGAACCTTCGTATCTCTCTCATTGGCGGAAGCGGTGGCGGAGGCAGAGTAGTCAAGAAGGATATTGAAAATTTTCTGCACTTCTCCAACGGAAAGTCTTCTTTCTCCATGAAAGAAAGTTTTACAGAAGAACCGGTTTCTCAAATGCGCAAGACCATTGCAAAACATTTGAGCGAAAGCAAATTCACGTCCCCGCATTTTTATCTCACCATGGAGATCAATGCGGAAGAGTTGGTAAAAATGCGCGCAACCATTAATGAAGTTTCTTCAACCCGGCTTTCCTATAACGATTTTATCATTAAAGCTACAGCGGCTGCTTTGCGCGAGCACCCGAAAGTAAACGCATCCTGGCTGGGTGAATCTTCGGCAGGATCAGGGCAAGTTGTAATTCGATACAACAATCATATTCACATCGGTGTTGCTGTTTCGGTGGACGAGGGACTGCTTGTTCCTGTGGTGAAATTTGCTGATGGAAAAACACTTTCTCAGATTGCCGCTGAAGTAAAAAGCTTTGCACAGAAAGCAAAAGATAAAAAGCTTCAGCCCAAGGATTGGGAAGGCAATACGTTCACGATTTCAAATCTCGGAATGTACGGTATTGAGGAATTTACAGCTATCATAAATCCTCCGGATGCCTGTATTCTCGCAGTGGGAGGAATTAAAGAAGTTCCTGTGGTGAAAGAGGGTAAGGTGCTTCCAGGAGTAACCATGAAAATGACACTATCCTGCGATCATCGCGTGGTGGATGGAGCGCTGGGAGCCGATTTTTTACAAACACTAAAGACACTACTTGAGAACCCCGTTTTATTTTTAGGTGCAAGTTCCATTTAGGGTTAAATCCGCAAGTTCGTATGTTCGTAATAAATTCGTACTTCGTTGCAATAATAATTTTAATTTTATCAAAACATTAATAATATGGAATCACACGGAGAACACAAAAGAGACAAAGCCCTTCTTATTTACTGGATGGTAATCGGCATCGGTCTTGGAATTATTATCGGGGCTTCTACAAAAGAATGGGGTATTGGTCTTCCTGCTGGTCTTGTAATGGGAGCACTTATGGCTTATTTCGCCACAAAGCCGGGAGTGGATCAATAGGCCCTCTCCAACTCCCCCAAAGAGGGAGAGCCTGAGTAACTCTACACGTACTACAAGTCCTCCCCTTCGGGGAGGATTTAGGTGGGGTCGTTGTTCTACCTCCTCACCTCACACCCGGGCACCGCCTTCTGAAACTCTTTTACAGAAAGTTTTGTTCCTGTAATATCCAGTATTTTCAGTTTTGTTAGTTTTTTAAATTCCTTTGGAAGAGATTTCAGTTTCAGGCAGTTTGAAAGGTCGAGTGTTTCAAGATTGGTGAGTTCTCCTATCTCAACAGGAAGCGTTACAAGATCAAAACAACCTGCGAGGTTTAATTCGTGCAGATTTTTCAAGGCATTAATTGTTGTTGGAAGAATGTGAATGGGATTGCTTTCAAAATTTAGAATTTCAAGAGAAGAATATTTTGTGATGAGGTCGGGAAATGTATGAAAATCATTTTTTCCAAGGTTCAGTGTTTTCAGGTTCTTCAGATTTTCCATTTCGTCCGGAAGGGCGCTTAGTTTGTTCAGGTTCGCGCTTAGCGTAGTGAGTTTGCTGAGTTTTCCGATCTCAGCAGGAAGAAGACTGATAAGGTTGATATCTATTGAAAGTGATTCAAGATTTGTGAACTCTTCGATTTTTGGACTTAATTTTTTGGATCCATCTGTTCCGATGATCAGGTTTTTTTCCGCCACATCGTGCTGAAGGCTGTTTAGATTAAGAGTATAAACATTTTTCTTGTTCGCAAGGGCATCCTCGATGCTGGTATAGCTATTCTCAATCCAGTTCATGCTTCCGTCTTCGATCTGAAAATGCAAATTGTTTTTCGAAGGATTAAGAACATTTAAGTTGATGACATCAGCCGTAGTATTATCAACCCCGGTGAAATCAATCCAGACGTAATAATTGCTCATAGATAGATTTTTGAACTCAAAATCCCCGAAAACATTTGTGGAAGTAACTGCAATCGGATTTTTGTCTTTATCGCCAAGAAATACTGTGAATTTTGGTGTGCTACCAAGGGTTTTTCCAAGAGAAATAATCCCGCCAATGGAACCGATACCCGAGTTGCTGAATGCTTTTTTTGTGGTTGCAAAATCCGCAATTACAGCATCTCCGAAATTCATGGAAACCGGAGTTGCTTGCTGTGAGAACAACGTATTGCCATAGTAGGTGGGAAGTTCATTGGCGAATGACGCATCCGGTTTAGCGAGAATGAAATATTTCTGTGAGCCGTCAAATTTATAGTTGCCGTTTTCGTCCGTAAGGGAAGAATCAACTACAGAGTAGGATTTTGCGGATGGATTGTATAGAATCAGCATCACAGCAGAGTGGCGCATTGGAGATCCGTCACTTTGTTTTACCTGTCCCTGAAGAATTGTTTTTTCTTGGGAAAAGCAAAACGAGATTGCGTTTATATAAATAAAAACGAATAAAACAACTGTGTTGAAAAATTTTCCTTTCATGATTAGGTTTGGTTAAATTGTCATAGCAAACATAAGCAGTTTCGTGTTTCCTTGCCCAATTATTTTGATGTTTAGTTCGTGTTAGTTGGTGTTAGAATCTTCTTTGGATTGTCGGAATTATTTTTTTACCTTTGTCCTGAATCTGCTAACTTACTAAATAGCATTTAGGATAATATTCAAATCTCAATCAGCAATTAGAAATGGACCAGAACAAAGATACCCGCGACACTCGTAAAAGAACCAAGAACACCATAACTCCCCAGCAGTTAATCGAACTCGGAAAACTTCCTCCGCAGGCGGTGGACCTTGAGTCTGCCGTGTTGGGCGCCTTGATGCTTGATAAAGACGCGCTCTCAAATGTAGTAGACATTTTAAAGCCGGAAGCATTTTATAAAGAAGCTCACCAGCGGATATTTGCTGCCATACAGAGTTTGTTTGCAAAAGCAGAACCGGTAGATATCCTTACCGTTACCCAAGAGCTTAAAAGAACGGGGGAGTTGGAGATAGCTGGCGGTGCATTTTATGTAACTCAGCTCACCAACCGAATCGCTTCTGCAGCAAATGTGCAGTTGCACGCCCGTATTGTTCTGGAAAAGCACCTTCAGCGTGAGCTGATTCGTATTTCAACAGATACACTTCAGCATGCTTATGAAGACACCTCTGATGTTTTTGAACTGCTGAATAAAGCGGAACAGAATTTATTTTCCATCAGCCAGACAAACATCCGGAAAGACTTCGAGCACATTCGCCCGCTTTTGGGAAAAACAATTCAGGAAATTGAAGCGGCACGCAATCACGAACTCATGGGAGTGCAAAGCGGATTCACCGGACTAGACAGGATTACAGGCGGATGGCAGCGTGCCGATCTTATCATTCTTGCAGCACGACCAGGTACAGGAAAAACTGCATTTGTAGTTACTGTGGCGAGAAATGCGGCCGTTGAATTTAAAAAACCCGTTGCAATTTTCTCTCTCGAAATGACCGCCAATCAGTTGGTAAGTCGTTTTATTTCGGGCGAAACAGAACTCCCTGCAGATAAACTCAGAAAAGGTGAACTCCGCGAACACGAATACCAGCAATTGAACAGCAAAATATCCCGACTGGTAGATGCGCCAATATATATTGACGATACCCCCGCGCTTTCCATTTTTGAATTTCGCGCTAAAGCAAGAAGATTAAAAGCGCAACACAATGTTTCAATGGTGATCGTGGATTATCTTCAGCTGATGGTTTCCGGTCAGGAGGGAAAATTTAACCGTGAGCAGGAAGTGAGTATGATCTCCCGATCGCTCAAGGCAATTGCCAAGGAATTGGACGTGCCGATCATTGCACTTTCCCAGCTCAGCCGTGCCGTTGAACAGCGCGGAGGCAGCAAACGCCCTCAGCTTTCAGATCTGCGTGAATCAGGCGCCATCGAGCAGGATGCGGATATCGTAATGTTCATCTATCGTCCCGATATGGCCGGCATCACTCAGGATGAGAACGGAATGTCCACCGATGGCATGGCAGAAATTATTATTGCAAAACACCGTAACGGAAGAATTGACTCAGCAAACCTGATGTTCATCCCGCACCTTGCGAAATTTGTAGAACCTTCGACTTCTATTACACCCCTCTCCGAACAGCGGGCAGATGAGTTTAACGCAGATAACACCATCATCCGCGGTTCTAAGATGAATGATATTGAGGAGGATCTGTAACGGCTGTTGGCTGCTTGTCCCCTGCGGGGGCGGACAGGGGGAGGTGTTGGCTGTTGGTTCCCCCTTGCAAAGGGGCAAGTTTCGGCTCTGCGAAACTGGGGGATTTGTATTTGGACGCGCCCCTCGCAAAGCCTCGAGTCGGGCTATTGCTGCAAGTCCTCGCTGCGCTGCGGGCTTTCCGCTACTATCCCTCACGCAAATACAATCTTCGATTGAAGCCGAGTCTTATTTAAAAAACTTTTCTCTCTCCTAAATTTCCATCCGGTCCATAAGTGTTCTCCTCTATTTTATTTCTCATTTCATCGTATTTATACGTTACTCTTGACACTAAATCGCCTTCTGAGTCATAATTTTTTTCTTCGATTTTATTTCCCATACGATCATATTCAGAGGTAGCTTGTAGATTAGTATTCTCTTCAATAGAATAACTCCTTTCATTAATTTTTATCCCCTTTTCATCATATTCATAAATTGTACTGTAATCTAATTGATCATAGCTATTCCCCCCTTTTGTAGTGCGCGAGGTAAACATATTCATTTCAACCAAATTATTTTTTAAATTGTATATATTAACCGTCTCATAATAGTATAGACATAATTAAAATTATTTGTATTTTTGCGTTCATGAAAAAACATGACGCATGTAAACTT
>SCSP01000406.1 GCA_004297845.1 Bacteroidota bacterium
CACATGCCGCGCTTCTTCCGGGAAAACGACCACATTACATTCACGGCAAAAGTGGACAATCTTTCTGCTGCCGATATGAACGGAACCGCGCAGTTGATCCTGACGGATGCAGTGACGGGGAAAGACGTAACCTCGGAGCTCTTAGGAGACGAAGGAGGAAAAGAGACAGATCGAAAATTCAACAGGCAGAAAGATTTCGCGGCCAAGAAGGGACAAAGCGCTCCGCTTGAATGGGATTTGGTAATTCCGGAAGGCATGGGAGCCATCACCTGTAAAGTGGTTGCCAAGGCAGGAAATTTCACCGATGGAGAAGAATCCGCAGTGCCGGTTCTTACTAACAGAACGCTGGTAACGGAATCAATGCCTCTTCCTATCCGAAGCAAGCAAACGAAAACTTTCAAGTTCGAGAAATTTATTTCTCAGAACAACGGTTCGTCTACTTTGCGCAATCATAAACTCACTTTGGAGTTTTCCGCAAACCCTGCATGGTATGCGGTGCAGTCACTTCCTTACATAATGGAACATCCGTACGACTGCTCCGAACAAATTTTCTCTCGTTTCTATGCGAACTCCATCGCGTCTCACATCGCCAACTCTTCTCCGAAAATAAAAGCGGTGTTTGATTCGTGGAAGTCAAGCAGTCCTGAAGCATTTCTTTCTAATCTTCAAAAGAATCAGGAATTAAAATCTTTGATGCTCGAAGAAACGCCCTGGGTTTTAGATGCAAAAAATGAGAGCGAAAGAAAGAAAAGAGTTGGGTTGCTTTTCGATTTCAATAAAATGTCGAATGAACTTGAAACTGCGTTGAAGAAACTGCAGAAGATGCAGGTGAGCAACGGGGGCTGGCCCTGGTTTGAAGGAATGGAAGACGACCGCTACATCACGCAGCATATTATTACAGGAATGGGACATCTCGACCATTTGGGCGCAACAAAAATCCGTAGTGATTATCAAACGTGGAATATGGTAAAAAACGGTGTTCGTTATCTTGATGACAGAATCCGAGAAGATTACGAATGGATTTTGAAACACGATAAAGTAAATATTGATAAAGATCATTTATCATACTATCAGATACAATATTTATACGCGAGAAGTTATTTTAAGGACATATCCATGTCGGCACGCGACCAGAAAGCATTTGATTATTACAAAGGACAGGCGCAGAAATACTGGCTCGGAAAAGGAAGATACATGAACGGAATGATTGCGCTTGGACTTTTCCGCTACGGAGACAAAAAAATTCCTGCCGATATTATGAAATCGCTGAAGGAGAACGCGCTCGTGAGCGAAGAGATGGGAATGTACTGGAAAGAAAACTACGAAGGATTTTACTGGTACGAAGCGCCCATCGAGTGCCAGTCCTTATTAATAGAAGCATTTGACGAAGTGGCGGGCGATAAAAAAGCAGTAGACGATTTAAAAGTATGGCTTTTGAAATCTAAGCAAACACAAAACTGGGAATCCACCAAAGCAACTACGGAAGCAGTGTATGCACTTTTGTTGAGAGGAACCGACTGGCTTGCTACAGAAAGCAATGTTGAAATTTCTTTAGGCGACATGAAAATAGATCCGAAGAACATACCTGATGTGAAAGTGGAGGCGGGAACGGGTTATTTCAAAACATCCTGGAGCGGAAGCGACATCAAACCCCGGATGGGAAATGTTACGGTGAGCAAAAAAGACGAAGGGGTTTCCTGGGGAGCGGTCTATTGGCAGTATTTTGAGCAGTTAGACAAGATCACTCCGCATAAAACGCCTTTGCAATTAGTGAAAAAACTTTTCCTGCAGAAGAACACAGCCTCCGGCCCCGTGATAGAGCCCGTGACGGAGAGCAGCCGGCTGAAGCCGGGGGACAAACTGAAAGTGCGCATCGAACTGCGCGTTGACCGCGACATGGAATATGTGCACATGAAAGACATGCGTGCCTCCGGCTTTGAACCGGTCAATGTCTTCTCGCAGTACAAATGGCAGGACGGACTGGGATATTACGAAAGCACCCGCGATGCGGCCACAAATTTCTTTTTCCCGCGCCTGAACAAAGGGACCTATGTGTTTGAATATCCCTTGGTGGTATCTCACAGCGGGGATTTTTCCAACGGCATCACATCCATCCAGTGCATGTACGCGCCCGAGTTCACGAGCCACAGCGAAGGGATAAGAGTGAAGGTGGGGAAGTAGTTGATGGGTTAGGATACAGGATAGCGTTTCAAATTTTCCTACGGAGACTATCCCCCGCTGACTCTCTTTTTCAGACTATTTTATCAAGATACTTTTTATCTTCGCTAAAACATCAGCCTGATACAATAAATAAATTTTGCTAATCGTACTGTATAATTAAAAATCACTAAAGATTGGCGAATCCATGATCTGCAAAACAAGAGGTATTGTTCTTCGCACCGTTAATTATTCCGATACCAGCATCATTGTTAAAATTTACACAGAAGAGTTTGGTGTACAAAACTATCTTATCAAAGGAGCAAAGCGCAAAAACGCTTCCATCAAAGCCAATCTCTTCCGGCCGCTTTTACTGCTTGATCTGGCAGTATACAAAAAAGAAAAAAAGAAATTACAAACACTAAAAGAAGTGAGCGTAGAAATTTATTTTACTTCCATCCCGGAAGATCCCGCAAAAACTTCCATCCTCTTTTTCTTGAATGAAATACTGTTGAAGTGCCTGCAGGAAGAAGAAAAGAATCCCGAACTCTTCCTCTTTCTGCACGAATCCATGCAAACATTGGAATCTGCCGAGAAAAATTTTGTAAACTTCTATTTGATATTCCTCGTCCGCTTCTCCAGGCACCTGGGATTTTATCCGCAGGGAAGCTTCTCGAAAACAACTCCGTATTTTGATCTGCAGGAAGGATTGTTTATGAACCAAGAACCCCTGCATCCTGATTTTCTGGGAAAAGAAAGCAGTAAGCTATTGAGTAAACTTATTTTCTGCAATTACTATTCTATGGAGAATTTGATTTTATCCGGAAAAGAAAGAAAAAACCTGCTGGATATATTGCTGCACTTTTATCATCTTCATCTGTCCAATATGGGCAGTATGGTATCTCATAAAGTGATGGGACAGGTATTTGCTTGATTTTTCCTATCTTCGCTCTGCATAATCGTAACATCAGAATAAAAACATATACACCATGAAAAAACTCTACATCATTTTTGCTTTCGTATTCGCTGCAGCACTGACAAATGCAGCCATCATTCCAATTACAGTGGGCGCAAGTTCCTTTTCGCCCAATAGTGTACCCGCAATATGCGGAGATACGATTATTTGGATATGGGGGCAATCAGGCGCACACACCACCACCTCCACCACCATTCCAGGTTGTGCAACTTCCTGGGACGCTCCTATCAGCATATCGTCATTGACATTTGCAATTACAGTTCCCTGCGCAGGGACTTATAATTACAAATGCACCCCACATACTTTTACCGGAAGTATTACCGTTACCTGCCCGAACGGAGTTACAAACATTGATAATAATTATTTTTCTGCCGCCTATCCGAACCCTTTCTCGAATAAACTCACCATCGAATTTTCAGGTGCGGATTTGATTTCCTTTTATAATGTTTTGGGGGAGAAGACCAAAACAATTGTTTTGGCTAAAGGACAAACCAAAGCAGAAATCAGCGCTTCAGACATCCGGGAAGGAATATACTTTTACTGTATCATCAAAGAAGGGGTTGTGACAGAAACAAGAAAAATTGTAAAAAATTAATTTATTTGAACTCTGACGGGGTTCAGAATCCTGTCAGAGTTTTTAAAGGAATTACTCCAATCCCCGCCAAATCATTGAGGAGAATTTTCCCCGCTGAGAATTTCACCCCGCTAAAATAATCTTCCTTAATAAGAAGCGGACCATCCAGATCTATCCAGTCGGCAAGCGGAGCAAGTTGTGCTGCCGCTGATACTCCGCAGGATGTTTCGGACATGCACCCGATCATTATTTTCATTCCGTATTTTCTTGCCTGCACAATCATTTTGTGCGCTTCGTGCAAGCCCGTAGATTTCATCAGCTTGATATTGATACCGGTATAAATCCCCTTTGCCTTTTCAATATCTGAAAGTCTTTTTACCGCTTCGTCCGCAATGATTGGAATAGCGCTTCTCTCACAGAGCCAGGCTGTATCGTCCACTTGTTCTTTAGGCATTGGTTGCTCAACCATCTGTACATTACGATGGCTTAACCATTCTACCATCTCAAGCGCAGCCTGTTTATCCTTCCATCCTTCATTCGCATCCACCATTATATTTTTTGAGGTATGTTTTCGGATCTCTTCAATGAGTTTTTTATCATCCGATGATCCCATCTTCACTTTCAGGATACTGTACTCCTGCGCTTCTTCCACTCTGGTACGTATGCCTTCCGGCTCATCCATGGGAATAGTATAGGCGGTGAAGACTGGCTTCGTTCTATCCGCGCCAAACATTTCATGGCATGACCTGTTTTGAATTTTACCAATGAGATCATGGAGAGCAATGTCTATGGAAGCCTTTGCCGCTGTGTTGCCATGCGCCATCCTATCAACTTCCTCAAGAATCATCGCTATGTTATCATCCCCGCGAAACTTATCCAACACATTCACTGCTTTTGATAAAAAAGAAAGTGCCGTTTCGTGAGTTTCGCCAAGATAGGGTGGCATCGAAGCCTCTCCATAACCAACAACCCCTTCATGATCCAGTCTTGTAAAAATAACCGGAGTTGAATCCCGGCTTCCGTGTGCGATGGAGAATGGGCGCTTGAATTTCAGTAAATAGGGTGCAAAAGATAATTTCATGCAACGCTAATATACGAATAGACAATCCGTATCATTTGTATTTATTTGTATCATTACTATCAATTCGTATATTGGAATCATATATATTTGCCTTTCATAACAACAAATCTTAACATGAAAAAAATATTTTTATCCGCTCTCAGCCTTTCTCTTTTCTTGCTTGCAGGATGCAGTGGAGGGAAAACCGATGACAACGCAAATGCCGGAGTACCTCAGGGCATGGTTGCTGCCGACCTCAGTAACTGCGGAATGTCAGTGCTTGTAAACATTCCGGATTCAACAGTCGCACCGCCTGAAATAATAGCTAATGCACAAGGCGGTGCGGATGTTAAGGTGGGCAAGAATTTTCAAATTACCATTACGGAAGGTGCAGGAGATATTGCACTTAAGAAGAACGACATTACTCACGATGATATACGGAAGTTTATTAAATATATTGTTGAAGAACCGAATTACCTTGTTTGGGAATGGCAGATCGAAGGCATGGAGCCTGAGTTCCATTTCTATGCTATTGTAAAAGATGGAGAGAAAATTTTTGAAGTACGTGATGTAGAGGGAGAAGTATTCTCAGAAAAAGCGGCAACACAGATGCTGGATGCTGCAAAAAGTATCCGCGTAAAAGCAGCAGTGAAAGCAGAATCGTAAAAAAATCAGGCCCATCCTAAACCCTTCCCTTCGGACAACCGCAGGTTGCGACCGCAGGCCACAGGGATGGGCTTCAGAATTTGAACCCCAATGTCATCAGGATGCTTGAGCTTTGAGATGTATTCGCAGAAGGGTTGGCGATGGAAGCATCGTAAAAATAATAGTTATCGCTGGTCTGTGAAAGAACGTAAGCAAAATCCAGAAAGAAGTTTTCCTCGCGGAATCCGATTCCGGCAGTATAATCTATGCGGGATCCTGTAGAACCCGAAGTAAGAGTTCCCTGCTTGAACGGACTGCTGTAAAAAGCAGTTCCGGCACGAAGGCTCAGGGGATGCAATCTCCATTCTGTTCCGAATCGTATGTTATTTCCTTCTACATATTTACTGCGGATATCTTTGTTCTCGTTAATGTATTTGTATTTGGAAGAACGAAGTGTAGCGGAGGGATAATCTACAAACTCATAGTCCATACCGATCAATCCGATTTTCTTTATCACAAAGCCAATGCTTCCTATGGTGCGCATAGGAGTGACTAATGAATAATCATACAGTCCGGCAGGGGATTCGGATGAATACTCACCACCTAATACGTTCGTGGTCATATCGCTGCTCCAGTCATCGTGCATATCAAAATAAGAAGGCGTGTGAAGCGCACCGCCAACACGAACCCAATCGGTAGGCTTATAGATCATTCCGAACTTAAAATTAAATCCCACCCCCGTAGTGCGTGAATCCTGGTTGAACTCAAAAGACTCGAAATTATTCCATGCATTGGTATCTGCTGTTTCCATGTAGGTTGACTCTTCATGGTAGCGGATGTGCGGGATACCGATGGTTGCACCAAGATAAAGTTTGTCGCTGTAGTTTCCCCCCAGTGTGAAAACTGTTTCCCCCATTGAGCCGCTGGAAGTAACTGACTTGCTCTGCTCCTGTCCGTAAACGCCTTGCAGGTGGTGATAAAAAACACCATTGGTATCCATGAAAATAGCTCCCGAATGCAGGGCAAGCTGCGTGGAGAAGGGATCCATTGCATTCGTATCGCCCCCTACACCCTGGGCATCAGCAATGTAAAGGTCCAGCATGGAATCATCCGAATTTTTTCCTGACATGGAAATGCGATTATGAAAATTAGCCAGACGGTTGTAGCCAAAGCCAAACATCACTCCCTTCCAGGCATTTTTTGTTTCGGGTTCATAATAGGCAAGCACAATGCCCGCATTGCTGAAGTTTACATTGTATTTGTAATCATCAAGCGTGTTGCCTTTAAAATTAGAAGTGGTCTTCCGGTTGAAAAAGGAAGGAGTAAAAGTAAATTCACTTTTCCGATAGATCCCAATTCCTGCAGGATTTGTTGAAAGGGCGGAAAAATCCCCTCCCAGCGATCCGAACGCTCCGGCCATGGCAGTGAAACGTGCCGATCCTCCGTATGTGATCTGCGAATAACGGAGCGCATCAATTTCGTTTTGCGCGAAGGTCGCAGAGAGTAGTCCAAGGTTTAGGGCAATTGCTGCAAAAAATATTTTCTTTTTCATATCTATAGGTTTGAAAAGCCTGCTGTTTTTACCTGTGCTTAAATCCCCCGGACGATGACCGCGAAGAACCCGAACTAGGATTTCCTCCGCCACCACCCGAAGATTTTGGTGCGCTGTAACTCCTCGGTGTGCTATTGTTATTAGGAGCGTTTTGTGGCTTTGGAGCGTCATAATGCTTAGGTGTGTTACTGTTGTTGTTTTTTGGAGTTTCATAATTCTTGGGCGTCTCGTAGTTTTTCGGGTAGGAATTCTTGGGCGCTTCATAATCATTCGGAGCGCTGTTTGAATTTGGATTCACAGGACGAGGATTACTCTGATAGGCATTATTTTTCGGAACATCCACATTGCCCCGTACAGGCAGATTGTTCATGTTAGAATTATTGATTATAGCTCCTTTCGGTTCCGCCACAACACCGGGATTGGGTGTGTTTGGGTTTACCGGGCGTGGAGCGGGCTTAGAAGGTATAACTGATGGAGTGATTTCTTTTACTGGTTTAGAACTTCCTGCCGGATCTATATTCGGATTAACCGGGCGTGGAGCGGGCTTAGAAGGTATAACCGATGGAGTGATTCCTTTCACTGGTTTAGAACTTCCTGCCGGATCTATATTCGGATTAATAGGTCGCGGAACGCTCACAAACGAATTTGAATTTTTTACCGGAATAAATCCCGCAAACTCAGAAGATTCAAATTTTCTTCCGTGTGTTGATATAGCGTTTCCATTTGCATGGGCGCTGTTGGTATGCGGGCCGTAATAAGATCCGCTGTTATCGTGGCTGTTGTAGTAGTAATTATTACCCGCTCCATAGTAGTTGCCGGCATTGTACCCATTCCAGTAACCATCCCAGTATCCATCGTTGTAGCCGTGGTTGTAACCGTGGCCATATCCTCCATATCCCCAGCCGTTACCATACCCCCAACCATTTCCACAATAACCCCCTCCCCAGCCATAACCTCCCCAACCATAATTCCATCCGGAATAGTAACAAGAAGGATAATAACTGTAAGAATAATAACTGGGTCCCCACCAGGGGTACCCAAGGTAAACACTCAGCCCCCAGTGAGCAGGCTGATTAGAGTACCAGTATGAGTTTGTGTAATAATTATCATAATACCCGTAAGAAGATACAGGATGATAAAACCTGCGCATTCGCACAGCATATTCATAATCATAATAATCATCCGCATCAAAATCACTTTCGTAATATTTGTTGGTGATGTAGGTATTTCCCTTTTCATCCTGTTCTACAGCAGTGCTGTTTGAATTTTGGCTGTTGCCATCTTCCGAAAATACCTTTACCTGTTCGGATTTGGTAGTGTTCTGCACAGGAGTTCCTGCAGTTGTGTTATTTACAGGAACCGGTTTAACAGGTTGATCCTTGGATGATGCGTACAAATCATCATCGCTGTAAGTACCTGATGTTTGCCGGGACGCAGAACACGCGCTTAATAGAAGTACGGCTGCTGATAAAAATGTTACTGTTTTCATGACCTTTATATTTTTAATGTTTGTCTCCCGACAGCTATCGGGATTGATTTTATTTAGGTTCTTTTTGCTTGCCTAAATCTATTAGTTTTGTGATCTTTAAAAAATGATATTCATCGCGTTGCCTGGAATTTTACAAACATCATACCAAAAAGAGGAGAATAATGGGAATAAAGGAAATAAAGCTTGTATGACTTCATTATTCTCTGTATTTCTCATATTTCCACTATTTCCTTCATTCCTATATTCCCTGAAACATGGCTAAAGATTTACCAAAAAGAAGTGAAAATTACTCAGAATGGTACAATCAGATTGTTACCAAAGCTGATCTGGCGGAACATTCCTCTGTTAGAGGCTGCATGGTGATTAAGCCCTATGGATATGCCATTTGGGAAAAGATGCAGGCGGCACTCGATAAGATGTTCAAGGATACCGGTCACATAAACGCCTATTTCCCGCTTTTTGTACCTAAGAGTTTTCTCGAAAAAGAAGAAGGTCATGCTGAAGGTTTTGCCAAAGAATGTGCCGTAGTTACGCATTACCGCCTGAAAGCTGATCCCGGCAATAAAGGCAAACTCATGGTAGACAAGGACGCCAAACTTGAAGAAGAATTAATTGTTCGGCCTACTTCCGAAGCCATTATCTGGAACACCTACAAAGGATGGATACAATCTTACCGCGACCTGCCTCTGCTCATCAATCAGTGGGCGAACGTAGTTAGATGGGAAATGCGCACACGGTTATTTTTACGCACGGCAGAATTTTTATGGCAGGAAGGACATACCGCACATTCTACCAAGGAAGAAGCTATTGCTGAAACTGAAAAAATGATGGGAGTGTACGCTCATTTTGCGGAGAACTTTTTAGCGCTCCCTGTTCTGAAAGGAGTGAAAACTCCCAGTGAACGTTTCGCAGGCGCGCTGGAAACTTATTGCATTGAAGCGCTGATGCAAGACGGCAAGGCGTTGCAATGCGGCACTTCGCATTTCCTGGGGCAGAATTTCGCCAAAGCATTTGACGTAAAGTTCTCGAACAAAGAAGGAAAATTAGATTACGTTTGGGCAACCTCCTGGGGAGTTTCTACACGCCTTATGGGCGCGCTCGTGATGGCTCATTCGGACGATGAAGGATTGGTGCTGCCTCCTATGCTTGCGCCTATCCAGGTAGTAATCATTCCTATTTACAGGAAAGAAGAAGAATTAGCATTAGTCTCCGAAAAAGCGTTACAGATTAAAAAAGACCTGGAAGCAAAAAGTATTTCCGTAAAGTATGACAACAGCGATAACCGTTCTCCCGGCTGGAAGTTTGCGGAGTATGAATTCAAAGGCGTGCCTGTTCGAATTGCCATTGGACCCCGCGATCTGCAAAATGAATCAGTGGAGTTGGCCCGCAGAGATTTGAAGACAAAGGAGATCGTAAAACAGTCTGACTTGGTTGCCAAGGTGGTAAGCCTGATGAAAGAAATTCAGGATAACCTATACAATAAAGCAATTGCCTTCCGAAAAGAAAGCACACATACCGTTGATACCTACGATGATTTCAAAAAAGCGCTGGAGAAAGGCGGCTTTGTGTACGCGCATTGGGATGGCACCGCGGAAACCGAAGAAAAAATAAAAGAGGA
>SCSP01000407.1 GCA_004297845.1 Bacteroidota bacterium
TGCCGAAGGGTTTATAAATGCTTCGACAAGCTCAGGGTAAACTGGCTCAGCATGACAACATCGAAAAAGCGGTAAAAGCAGTTTATTTCCTCTTCGGGAGGGCTTGAGAGGACTTTTATACCTTTATCTCCTCCTCATTCTTATTATAGAAGTGGTACTCTAGTATTTGCTGGGAGGCAACCGGCTTCACGTTGATGGCTCTTCCGTATTTCAAAAACCATTTTTGCTTGCGGCTCGGAATTCCTTTGGTGAAATAGGCTTCCAGAAAAGGGTGTACAGCAAGCGTAACATTCCGCTGGTTCTGTTCTTTCACTAAATAATGCAGGTCCTTTTCGATCTGGTCTGCCAGAAGAATAGTTGACTGCACCTCCCCGCTTCCACCGCAGGATGGGCATTTTTCCGTTGTCTTTTCCTTTACTTGCGGCCGTACACGCTCGCGTGTGATCTGCACTAATCCGAATTTACTTGGCGGCAGAATGGTATGCGTGGCAGGATCGGTTTTCATATAATCGCACATTTTCTCGTACAATATTTTGCGGTTGTTCGGATTGCGCATGTCGATAAAATCGGCCACAATAATTCCTCCTATATCGCGCAGGCGCAGCTGACGCGCAATTTCTTCTGCTGCTTCCAGGTTCACGGCAAGTGCGTTTGCGTCCTGGTCTTTATCCCCGGGCGCGCGGTGCCCGCTGTTCACATCAATGACATGCATGGCTTCGGTATGCTCGATAATTAAATATCCTCCGGTACGCAGGTTCACAATCCTTCCAAAAGAAGATTTGATCTGCTTGTCTATCCCGAAATGCTCGAAGAGAGGTTCTTTTCCTTTGTAATGCTTAACAATCTCTTCTTTATCGGGAGCGATGGTATGCAGATAGGATTTGATCTTTTCATACAGTTTCAGGTCGTTCACGTAAATGTTGGAGAACGATGGATTGAGCATATCACGCAGGATGGTGATGGAGCGGTCCATTTCACCCAGCATGATCTTTGGAGGTACCGCGCCTTTCAGAGACGTCCACATTTTTTCCCATTTGGAAATGAGGTCTTTCAGGTCTGTATCTAATTCGGCAACGGTTTTATTTTCCGCCACGGTGCGTATGATCACGCCAAAATTCTTCGGCTTGATACTTTGCACTAATCTGCGCAGGCGGTCGCGCTCTTCGAGCCTGCGCACTTTTGCGGAGATGGAAATTTTGTCAGTGAAGGGGATGAGCACCAAAAATCTTCCCGGGATGGATACATCCGAAGTGATGCGGGGACCTTTATTAGAGATGGGCTCCTTCATGATCTGCACAAGCAGGTTCTGATTGTGGCTGAGTACTTTGTTCACCTTTCCGGTTTTTGGGATATCCTTTTCAAAATGGAAATCGGATAGAAAAGGGGTCTTGTTGTGTCCCGAAATTGCGTTGGTTGTGAATTTGTCGAGTGACATGAATTGAGGGCCCAGGTCGAGGTAATGCAGAAATGCATCTTTCTCGTATCCTACGTCCACAAATGCCGCGTTAAGCCCGGGCATTATTTTTTTCACTTTTCCCAGGAGTATGTCTCCTACGGAGAATCCTGCGTCTGAGCGTTCGCGGTTAAGTTCCTTAAGGCGTTTGTCGTGCAGCAGGGCAATTACAACTTCCGAAGAAGTTGCATTAATATATAGTTCGCTGTTCATTTAAATTAAAGTTGAATTGATGTTAAGAGGGAATAATGGAAGGATAGGAGGATGCAAGAAGATCAGGGTTTGATCTTGTTCATCAAAGAAATCTGTTAGAACAAATAGAGGGAGAAAAAATCAGGAACAAGGGATTCAAACGAATTCCTCACCCTGTCTCCCGATAGCTATCGGGACCATTATTCCGGGCTATTTACCGGCCTTTCTTTTTATGACGGTTCTTACGCAGGCGCTTTTTGCGTTTGTGGGTGTTCATTTTTTTGCGCTTTCTCTTTTTTCCGCTTGGCATAATGTTTTGTTTTTTGCCACTGATTTCACAGATTTACTTTGATGCTTTCTGTGATAATCTGTGTAATCTGTGGCTTAGTTGTTTTGTTTTAGTTTTTTAATGTATTCGTCAATATCCTTTATTATTAAAGTGTCTTTGACTCTTGTTTTGTAGTTCTCGTAGCTATCGATCGCTTTTTGTTTTTCTCCCATTGTCATGTAGGTGTCTCCGAGGTAAACATACATGTCAATGTGTGTGGAGTCGATCCGGAGAATCCGTTGGAAGCGTTCTATGGCCTTATCAAACTGGCGCGAAGTTACGGAAAATAATCCAAGTTGCAAGTTTGCCTCAATATTGGCAGAATCTGCGGCCACAACCTCTCTAATCAGTGTAATTCCAGCCATTGGTTGGATGCCGAGTACAGAGGATCCCTCTACGATGGCAGAGCCCAGGCTGGTTTTAGCGGAAAGGTTCTTGGGGTTCAGGGCAAGCACTTTTTCAAACCCGCTTATCGCTCCTTTGTATAGAACAACCTTGTTGGCATCCTGAAAAAACCGGGCTGCTTTTAAAAACTCATTGCCACAAGTTTGCCAGGACTGCTCATTATTGTCCTTTTCCGCCCGGTGCAGTTTTTCCTCCAGCCTCTCAAATATCCTTTTTTGTTCTTCAGACAAGCTCTTCTTTGCTTCTTCAAACTGCGCTGAAAAATCACCCCCGGTATCTGGAGCTGCTTTTTTACCAGAACTCATTTTAGGGGCAAGGTAGATGAGCACAGCCAATACAACTGTAAGAAGAATAATTAGTATTTGTTTACTGGAATTCAATGTGTTATGGATTTTTCCCGGTTACAAATTAACGAATCTTATTACGAATGTAACTAATAAGGGGTAAGCCCAATTCGTAATATTCGTTATAGATTTATAATTGGTAAGCAGGCGGGCAGGAGTGATTATTCGACAACCGGTACACTCTTCTTAAGTTTATTCCCAAAAGATTTGGCGGGTTTGAATGCAGGTATGTTATGAGCAGGTATCATGATGGTGGTGTTGCGGGAAATAATCCGCCCCGGCTTCTTCGCGCGTTTCTTTATGTACAATGTTCCAAATCCTCTGAGGTACACATTTTTACCTTCGTACATGGAGCTTTTCACAACGCTCATGAATGCTTCCACAATGGCCATGGTCTCTTTTTTCTCTACTCCGGTCTTTTCGGATATTTTGGCGACTATATCTGCTTTGGTCATAAGAATATTTTCTTCGTTAGGACTCCGGCACAACAAGGAGTCCGTACATTGCCTGACAAATATACGAATTATTCTGTTAAGTATTCTATTTTTGATACTTAGAATATTAATGAAGATTTTTTCGCAAACTATTATACGCTGGTACAACAAAAACAAGCGCGACTTGCCCTGGCGCCATACCACTGACCCGTATAAAATATGGCTTTCGGAGATCATTTTGCAGCAAACAAGGGTGCAGCAGGGCATGCCTTATTATGAAACATTTGCAAAAAAATTTCCCACCGTGCATCACCTTGCCAACGCAAAAGAAGATGCGGTAATGAAGACCTGGCAGGGGCTGGGTTATTACTCAAGGGCAAGGAACCTGCATCACACAGCCAAGTTCATTTCCAAAGAACTGAAAGGCAAGTTCCCAAATGAATACGAAGCGATAAAAAACCTGAAAGGCATAGGAGAATACACAGCAGCAGCCATTGCGTCCTTTGCATTCAATAAGCCGTATGCAGTAGTTGACGGGAATGTGTTTAGGGTACTGTCGAGGTACTTCGGGATACACAGTCCTATTGATTCTACGGGGGGGAAAAAGGAGTTTACGCGCAGAGCACAACAACTTTTAGATAAAAAATATCCGGGCGTTTTCAACCAGGCGATCATGGAATTCGGTGCTCTGCAATGCGTTCCTCACAACCCTGACTGCGGAAAATGCCCCTTGAAAAAAGGCTGTGAAGCGCTGGCAAAGAATAAAATCGCGGAACTGCCTGTGAAATCCCAAAAAACAAAGGTCAGCATCCGCTATTTCAATTACTTCATCATCAAAAAAAATGGCAAAACCCTGATAAAGAAAAGAACCGAAAACGATATCTGGAAAAATCTGTATGACTTTCCAATGGTGGAAACGAAGAGAGAGATGAAGAAGCCTCCCCTAAATCCTCTCCTTCAGAGGGGACTTGTAGGATTCAACTCCTCCCCTTCGGGGAGTTTGGGCAGTACCTTCAAACATGTGCTTAGCCACCAGATCATATTTGCGAAGTTTTGGGAGGTAGTTGGCTTAAACTCAAATCTTAAAAAACCCATACAAAGAGCACATAAAAAAATCATATATGTATCTGATAATCAACTATATAAATTCGCATTCCCACGATTGATACAGCGATATTTTGAAGAAAAGGGGGCTTAATTTTTCTTGAAGTCAGAATCATTTTTTCTGTTCCATAAAAGTTGGAAATGCTTCTTGATTTACTACCTTTGTAGCTCCTATTTCAAAAACTGTTAAATTAACTTTTAAACCATGGGAGGAATAAACAAAATAATTCTGCTGGGGCATTTAGGCAAGGACCCCGACATCCGCCACCTGGAAGGCGGTGTAACCGTTGCCAGTTTTTCGGTAGCCACCTCTGAAAATTTCAAAGACAAAAATTCCGGTGAAAAGAGAGAACAGACCGAGTGGCACAACATTGTAATGTGGCGCAACCTGGCCGAAAGCGTTGAGAAATCCGAACTCAAAAAAGGCGACCGCGTGTACCTTGAAGGAAAGATACGAACCCGTCAATGGCAGGATAAAGAAGGGAACAAGCGTTCCAGCGTGGAGATTGTTGCCGATACATTTACTATTATCACCCGCAAGAAGGACCGCATTGCCGAAGAAAGCGTTGCTGCTGAACCACCGGCTGCTGAAACAGCAACTACAGGATCTGATCTTCCCTTTTAAACGAAAGGTATAAGGTATAGGGTATAAAGTGGGGCTGCTCCATATACCCTATACCTTTATACCTTTACCCTCCCGATGAGTTTACTCTTTGCTTTAATTTTCACGGTTATTTTGCTTTGCTTGTCTGCGCTCATCTCCGCATCAGAGGTTGCGTTTTTTTCCCTTTCGCCAAAGAGCAGGGAAGAATTGCACAAATCATCTTCCTCGCGCGATAAACTTGTTCTGCATATTTACGATAAGCCCAAACTGCTTTTGGCAACCATTCTGATCGCCAGCAATCTGATGAACATCGGCATCGTACTTATTTCCGAAACCATTGCAAAAGAAGAATTAGATTTTATGGCAAATCCGGTTATCTCATTCCTTACACAGGTGGTAGCGGTAACTTTCCTGATCCTGCTTTTTGCGGAAGTGATTCCGAAGGTTTTTGCCAATCAACATTCACTGCCTGTAGCCCGTTTCATGGTCTTTCCTGTAACATTTTTGGAAAAACTGCTTTACCCTTTGAGTTTTATTCTGATCTCCTCCACTTCCTTCATAGACAAAAAAGTAAAAAGGAAAACACAACATATTTCGGTAGAAGACCTTTCGCACGCGCTGGATCTCACCATTTCGGCCGATACGCCTGAATCGGAAAGAAAAATTCTGAAAGGCATCGTAAAATTCGGGCAGGTGAATGTGAAACAGATCATGATCCCGAGAATGGATATCACCGCGTTTGAATATAATTCTCCATTCAGGCTGCTGCTGGAAAAAATTCTTGCATCAGGGTATTCGCGTGTTCCAATTTACAAAGAAGTGATTGATAAAATAGCCGGTATCCTCTATGTAAAAGACCTTCTCTCCTATCTCGATAATCCTGATGATTTCAAATGGCAATCACTCATACGCGCCCCGTTCTTTGTGCCTGAGAATAAGAAAAATGACGACATGCTCAAAGAATTTCAGCACCGGAAAATCCACATGGCGGTGGTGGTAGATGAATTCGGAGGCACTTCCGGCATTGTTACGCTGGAAGATGTAATTGAAGAAATTGTAGGCGAGATAAACGATGAGTTTGACGATGACGACCTGGTGTATTCAAAGCTGGACAATCACAATTATGTGTTTGAAGGGAAAGTATCCCTGAACGATCTTGCCCGAAAACTGGGCATCGAAAGTGATCTTTTTGATCTTGCCAGCGGAAGGGAAGCGGATACACTGGCAGGTTTCCTGATCGAATACACCGGAAACATTCCCCAGAAAGGACAAGAAATAAAGTTCAAAGATTATATCTTCACCATTGAATCGGCAGACAGTAGAAAAATAAAAAGAGTGAAAGTTACGGTTCCGGAAGAAGCAATCTGATTAACTAATTTGAGAATTTGAAGATTTGAAAATGAAAATCCAAACCCGCAACTCAATTTTCAAATTTTCAAATTGGCTAATTATCTCATTGGCTGTATCCTCCTGCGGTTCAGATGCTGACGACCTACAAACCCCCAAACCCAATGCCTACTTTCGGATAGATCTTCCGGAAAAAAAATATTCCGTGTTCAGTGATTCCTGTCCGTTTGAGTTCGAGTATCCTTCTAATTACGCAATAGTGCTTCCTGATAAAGATCCAAATGCCGAGCCCTGCTGGAAGAACATTGTATTCCCAAAAATGGGTGCAGAGGTCAATCTCAGCTACAAGCCTGTATACAATAACCTGAACAAATTCTTAGACGATTCTTGGACCCTTGCCACACGTCATCAGGTAAAAGCCAGCGGTATGCCCGAAACGCCTATCTGGAGAGACAGCGCAAAAGTGTATGGGCTGATGTTCGAAATAGAGGGCAATGCGGCTTCTTCGCTTCAGTTTTACTTAACAGACAGTACAAAGCATTTTCTAAGGGGCGCCCTCTACTTCTTTGCACGCCCTAATTATGATTCTCTTGCACCCGTAATTGAGTTTATCAAAAAGGATGTGGAGAGGATGATCACTACCTTGAAATGGAAGGAGGAAAGGAAAATTATTCGATCAGGAAGATAGGAAGATAGCGTGATTCATACCCGAAAGAAAAACTATTTGCTGTTTTTAATATTGAACTCTGTTCTCCTGTTCCGGGCGTATTCTTCTTCGGCACATTCCACTCCTTCGGTACAGCGGTTCACGGGCTGTGTTTCTCCTTTTCCTATGGCAGTAAGGCGGTTTTTGCTGATGCCTTTTGCCACAAGGTAATTTACGGCAGACTGTGCCCGTTTTTGGGAAAGTTTCAAGTTATACGCTTCCGATCCGCGGGCATCGGTGTTCGCAACAATTTCCAGGGTCATGCGCTTGTTCGCCTTCATTGCCTTTACCACCTTATCCAGGGTTATGTTGGCCTGGGGAAGCAGGTGCCATTTCTGATAGTCATAATACACATTTTCAATGATGCTTGTGTCCTGACGGGCTTCGTAATTGGCTTTGGACACTTGTAGCCAGGGATCGTCAAAATAAATATTCACGAGCGCCTGATCTTCCATGGGCAGGAAACTGAAGCGGAAAAATTTTCCATTTGCCGATTTCAGTGTAGCCACTACGCGCCCGCGGGCATCTGCCAGAAACACCTCCTTGGAAGCGAGCGCAGGGTCATCTTCTTTCAGGCGAACGAGATAATTTTTATCGGAAGCCAGGTTCACAAATTTAAAATTTCCGCGATCATCGGTTTTAGAGGAATCCATCACGTTTCCTTTCTCATCCACCAGGCTGATATTGGAATTGCTCAACCTGCTTTTTCCTTCCTTGTCAGCGAAAAGGATACCTTTCAGATCTATCATCAGTTGCGCATCTTCCACGGTGAGGAGCGACAAGGTGTTTGTATCCGAAGCCAGGATATGGAATTTGAATTTACCCTCTTTGCTCATAGCAATTTCTTTTCCGCTCTTGTTGGTGAAATATATTTTTTTGGATGCCGTCTTCGGATCCGACTCATCGAGCATGACCGTAAAATTCTGATCGGGAGATATATTCATGAACACAAAGGAACCAAACGCATTGGTGGTGGTGGACTGCACCACTTCCCCTTTGTCGTTCAGCAGGTTTATCTTGGCGTTCTCCAGCGCCTTGCGCTGATCGCCCGCATACAGGTTTCCGGCTATGGAGATGTTCTTGAGGTTGACATCGTCCTCGTTGAGCGATGAAAGCCTGCTGAGATCGGAGGGCAGGTTCTCGAAAACAAAAATACCCTCTTTGCCTTTCACGATCGTGCGGATGATCTTGTTTCTGGCATCGGTGAGGTAAAATTTTTTCTGGTTGATGAGCGAAGGGTCTGATTCATCAATCTGCAGGGTATAATTCTGATCCGAAAGCAGATTCTCGAACTGGAAGAAACCGGATTTATCGGTTGTTGTTGTCTGGAGGATGGTGCCTTTATCGGTAAGCAGAAACACTTTTACATTCTGCGCTCCATCGTCTGTTTGCCGGCTGAGCAGGATCTTTCCGGAAATGGAGGTGATCAGCCCGGAAAGCGCGAAACCGTATAAATCATCGCTTCCTTTTCCACCTGTACGGTTGGAAGAAAAATATCCGCTATTATCGTCTTTGAATAGGATCCCGAAATCATCGCTCGATGAATTGATGGGAGGCATCATATTGTTTCCCTTTAACCACTTGCCGTTTTCCTGTACGGAAGCAAAAATATCGAGCCCTCCGAAGCCGGCATGCCCGTTCGAAGAGAAATACAAAATGTTATTCGGGCTTATGTATGGAAATGTTTCATCCCCGGGAGTATTTACCCCTTCGCCCAGATTCTGGGGTGCGCTCCAGGTATCTCCTGTGCGCTTCGATACCCAGATATCTGTTCCGCCCTGGCCTCCCGGCATGTTGGAGGTAAAATACAACAAGATACCGTCTTTGGAAACGGAAGGATGCCCGGTAATAAAATCTCCGTTTGCGAAGGGCATTTCTTTGGGAGCGCTCCATCCAGACAACTGTTTTGACCAGTACAGTTTGGGGAGGACCATGGCCCCGCGTTTGAGCGATGCAGCATCCTCCACTTTCGTGAAGAATATTTCTGTAAAGTCGGAATTAAAGCAGGCAGGGCCATAATGCCCTTGCCCTGTGAATTTTTCGGAGAACAAATTTGCCTTGTTGTATATCAAGGTGTCTTTTGCCGTTACTTCAACTGTTGAATCTGCGGCTACGGGCGGGGCAACAGATCGTTTGACCGGCTTTGAAAAAACGAGCGAGAGATACGGATTTCCGGTGTAGTTGTTTTCGGAATAATTCACCAAGTCGCGCACCCTTTCGGATGCGAACACCAGGCCGGAGCGGTAGAATACCGGGCAAAAATCGGAGACAGAAGAGTTAACGCTTCCAAGGTTGTAGACTTTATACAGAGCAGGCTTCACAAGGATGTCCCTCATCTGGTCGCAGGCTTTGGCATAGAGCTCGCCCTTTTTGTCAACAGGATTCAACTCGGAATAATGGAGGAACTGTTTTTTTGCCTCTTCGTACTTGTTGTTGTTGAGCAGCGCTTCGCCATAATAGTAATACACGATCGGCTCCGTAGAATTTTTAGCTGCCAGTTTCTCGTAGCACAACTCCGCTTCGATATAATTTTTCAGAATGCGGTAACAATCGCCCAGCCTTTGCAGGGCAGCATCGCTTTTGGCAGCATCTTTTTTATAGAGCGGAATAGCCTTGGAGAACTCGTTGTTGTCAAAATAGGAATCGGCCTTTCTGTTTTCCGTTTTCATCTGCGCGAAAGCGCCATCGGCTCCCTGCCCGAGCGAACAGCAGAGGAGGAAAATAGAAAAGAAAATTTCTTTTATCAGAGTCACACTTATTATGTACAATATATGCTTCAAACTTATCTTACTATTTTTTTATTCCCAATTTATCAGCATCGCACGGCATTCAAGACCGCCATCATAAATATCGCGGCATTACCATTTTTCCTCCACGCATGTTCAGGTCGTATCCCAGCATGATCTCGTGCGACCCTTTTCCTGCAACTCCAATTTTATTTATTCCGTAATCATACGAATATCCGGCTTTGAAATGATCGTTTATCTGGTACTGGGTGAGGAATACGAACCCGTAACCCGAGCGCGCTGAAACACCCACCCATACCTTTTCCTTGAGCAGTACGTTCAGGTTCAGATCAATTTCTGCCGTAGATCCGGAAGTGCCCTTAACAAGAATGGTCGGGTTAATCACGGTATTGCCTGCCTGAAATGCTTTTCCTACGGGCATGAAAAAATGGATGGCCTGTTTGGAGGCGGTGTCATTGCCCATCGCAACAATTTTTCCGCGGTTTAGATGAGTTACTCCTGCTCCCCAGTAAAAAGTACGGGTGTAATAATAAAATCCAAAGTCTCCGGTGCCTGTAAATTTAGAATCGCGTGCGCCAACATTATACAAATCGCTCTTGTCCTTGTAATCCATTTTGGCCCAGTCAAAGGCGTAATTGAACAGTCCCATTCTAAGTCCGAAGGAGAGTTTGCCCTTCCCAACCGGAACGCGGTAGGCATAGGACAGCAGAATGGCGTTCAGGCTCTTGGGTCCGATATGATCAGAAACTATTTCGGCTCCTGCCCCGATTTTCTTTTTCTGAACAGGCATCTGGAAAGAAAACGAAGCTGTTCGGGGCGCACCGGCAACAGCGGTCCATTGGTTACGATAAACCAGAGCGGAAGAAATGCGCTCGCGGCTCCCCGCAAATGCCGGATTGATCGCCAACTGGTTGAACATGTACTGGCTGTACTGGGCGTCTTGCTGGGCGTGCACCCCGCCCCAGCCCTCCCCAAAGGGGAGGGAGCGCATTACGACTGCTATGCTAATGAATAACAGATATTTCAGTCCTCTCATCATATTAATGTTTCGCCCTGCTTCCCTCTCCCCTTGGGGGAGAGAAGGAGAGGGGTGTTTTAATGCGTTACCTCCACCCAACCCGACTGCTTGAAGGTCGTTCCGCCTTCGCCATTGTAGAGCTCAACAAAATAATAATACGTTGCGTCCGGCAGGATATTTCCCTGCTGATCGGTTCCTCGCCAGATCACCTTTTTGTTGTCATACCCCTTCGCCCACCAAATTCTGGTTCCCCAGCGATTGAAGATGATAACTTTATTTTCAGGGGATCCCTGTATCCCGTCAATGTACCAGCTGTCATTATCGTTATCCCCGTTCGGGGTGATACCGTTGTATATATGGATATTGCAAGCAGGAGTGCGGACTGTATATATCCAAATAGAATCTTTCGCGCTACAGGATCCATTAGTTACGTTTACAATGAACAGCGTGGTGGTATCGGGAATAGCGGAAGGATTCTGGACTGTGGAATCATTCAGGAACTGGCCGGGAGCCCACCAGTAATTTACATTAGAAATGTTTCCGGAAACAGTCGCATTAAGAGTTGCTGTAAAGCCCGGACAAATGGTGAAATCAGCACCGGCATTTACGGAAATTGTATTCAGGGTAATATCCACCGTAGTAAAATTCGAACAACTGTTGGCATCGATCACCGCAACCGAGTAAGTCTGGCTTCCTGCCGGAACAACATTTACTGCGGGACCAGGCAAGGATCCCGGGAACCACATATAACCTGTAGCTGTAGCCGAAGTTGCGCTGAGGGTAACGGTATCTCCCGGACAAACAGAAGGAGGAGAAGCGATAGCGCTCACGCTTGGAAGCGGGTTAACAAAAATTGTATAGGATGCTCCGGAGGAACAGCTTCCGTTGGAAACAATCACTGAATACGAATAAGCCCCCGGCAACAATGGAGTTACCGTGTTGACGGC
>SCSP01000046.1 GCA_004297845.1 Bacteroidota bacterium
GATTCCACAAGGAATATCTGCACAGGACAACAAACCTTTGACATTGGATGAAGCAATAAAAACCGCTTTGCAAAACAATCCGCAAATAAAATCCGCAACGCTTGAAGTGGAACAACAGAATGTTTTGAAGAAAACCGCCTTTGATTTACCCAAGACAAATGTTTCTGTTCTCAACGGGCAATATAACAGCGAAATCAAAGACACATACATTGGAGTTTCACAAGACATTTATTTCCCAACCGTTTATATTCAGCAAAACAAAGTGCAGAAACAAAATGTTTTATTGAGCGAAAAAAATCTTGCCGTTACCCAAGCGGAACTAATCCGCAATGTAAAGTCCGCCTACTATCAACTGTCTTTCGGAATGGAAAAATTGAAACTCCTTTCCTATCAGGACAGCGTTTATAAAAAGTTTTCCGATGTAGCCGAACTCAAATATAAAACAGGCGAAACCTCTTACCTTGAAAAACTATCTGCACAAAGCAAGTATCAGGAAATTCAGGTCTATAAAAAGCAAGCCGAAGCCGATATTAAAATTTATCAGCAGGAATTACAAAAGTTGCTGAATGTTCAGCAGGAAATCATCATTGCGAGTGTAGTAAAGCAATCCCTTTCAGTTAATTCCGACACATCGGCAATAAAACAAAATCCTCTGCTTGCCTATTACAATCAGAAAATTCTACTTGCAAATTCACAATTCTCATTAGAGAAAAATAAATTCCTTCCCGATTTTTCAATAGGATATTTCAACCAATCGCTTGACAATGTAAAAGGATTTCAGGGTATGCAGTTCGGTGTTGCAATTCCGATTTTCTTTTGGGGTCAGCAAGGCAGGGTTCAGTCCGCAAAAATCCAAACGCAGATTGCACAAAGCGATTACGAAAACTATCAGAACACTTTAAAGGCAACATTCAATCAATTCTTGCAGGAGTATCAGAAATTTTCTGACTTGCTAAATTATTACGAAAGCACAGGATTGAAACAAGCGGATGAAATTCTGAAAGCATCGCAACTCGCATACACCAAAGGCGAAATCGGCTATGTGGAATACATTCAAAACCTCACACAGGCGATTTCAATCAAATCAGAATATCTCAATTCACTGAATCAATTTAATCAAACGGTTATCAACATAAACTATCTAACAGGAAAATAAAAAATGAAAAACAAAATCATATTCGCAATACTCTGTGGTTTTATAATCACATCTTGCAACAGCAAAAAAGAAAATTCAGAAGCAGAACATAATGAAGAAAATAAATTTTCAATCATTGAACTCACAGTCGAACAATTTAAAACAGTCGGCATTGAGCCGGGAACTATTGAGCAGAAAAATTTAAAAAGCGTTGTAAAAGCAAGCGGGTATCTTGAAGTTCCTCCGCAAAATAAAGCCAGCGTTTCCACTTTTATCGGTGCGGTGGTAAAATCAATTTCCGTTCTGGAAGGAAATTTTGTAAAGCAGGGACAAACTCTTGCCGTATTGGAGCATCCCGATTTCATCAAGTTGCAGGAAGCATATCTCACCGAGAAAAATAATTTCTCTTTCGTTGAGAAAGAATATTTACGGCAGAAAGAATTGATGGAGCAGAATTCAGGAACAGGAAAAGTTTTTCAGAAAGCAGAAAGTGATTACAACATTTCAAAAGGAAAAATTTCCTCTCTTGAATCGCAGTTGAAAATGTTGTCGGTAAATCTCACCGAACTTTCAAAAGGCAACATCACATCTTCCATCATTCTCACTTCACCCATTGAAGGGTATGTAGGACATATCAATGCCAACATCGGTGCGTATGCCGAGCCGAACAAAACGCTTTTTGAAATCACCGACAACACAAAAATTCATTGTGATTTATTAGTGTATGAAAAAGACTTGTTCAAAGTGAAGGTCGGGCAGAAAGTAAATTTCATCCTTGCCAATCAGCCCGAACATCAGGAAGAACATAACAGCGAAACCATTGAAGGAGAAATTTTCGGTATCAATAAATCTTTTGAGAACGATACCAAAGCCCTCATCGTTCACGCAAGCATTAAAAACGAGCATCACGAACTCATCCCGGGAATTTATGTGAACGGAATTATTGATGTAGGCGAGCAGACAAGTTTAGCCGTTCCCGTTGACGCCATTGTAAAAGCAGACGGCAAAGAATGGATTTTTATTGTCAGCGAAATGCACACTGCAACCGAACACGAACATTCCGAAAAAGAGGACAAGGATATAAAAGAAGAATTGGGCGACATCTATATTTTCAAAATGGTAGAAGTGATTACAGGAGTTTCCGATTTGGGATTTATTGAAATTACTCCAATAGAAAGAATTGCAGACAACGCAAAAGTCGTTATCAAAAATCCTTTCTTCATTTTATCTAAAGCCAAAGAAGGAGAAGGCGGAGAGGAATAATAATTGTAATTGCTTTTATTATTTATGCTTATAAACCAAAGAATGATGTTCAATCCGATAAACCGGGAAAATGTTCCAAATGCGGGATGACCTTAATAGAGAAAAAATAAAAATCAACAACTTTTTTTAAAAAAAACCTAACCGATATAACAACTTAGAACACTTGCATCTCCCCACCCTGATTAAACCTACCATAGCTTTTGGCAATGCCATCCTGAACGTGAATTTCCTGATTTTTTGACCAGTTATCCGCCATAAGTGGATAAAAAAGATAAGTTATGGCGAAAATGAATTTTACACATCAGTCATGTTTTTGTAAAAACAAGAATATTGTTATTTATTAACAGGGCTATGGATAAGGTTGGGAAGGAATTGTCATTTGTGCGTAAGAATGATGAAAAGATAAAGTCCTGTCGGTTAAGCTGTTCATCATAGTATTAAGTATTATAGCCTTTCAATCAACTCTGTTTTCACCAGCTCATACGCTGCCTCTTGGTCATATTCTTCATCAGGACGAAGCAGCGTTAAAATATCAGCCAAAAATTCAGAGTGTTTTAATTTAAGTTCCATGTTCTTCAAAAATTCTTTTTGTGATGGAACCTGACCAACAGAAAAAGTCATATATTTTTTAAAGCAAGTCAGGAGAACTTTTTTATCAGGAGTAGAATGAGTAAGGGCTTTGTATAAGTCATACAAGTCTCTACCTTTTCTTCTCTGATAAAGCGCCCGGAGTTTTGTTCCTAATAGTTCCTCTAATTTGTAAGTAGTGATTTTGCATGAACCGCTGTACCATCCTGACTTTACAGAAAAACTTTGTTTCTCCCAACCCAACTCTGCGAAGTGCTCACGGCAATTGGTTTCAACCTTAAGTTTAAGTTTTGCCTTTGGTTCAAATTCCGATTCAAACTTAAAGCGCATGGTTGCCATGCTATCTCCAAATTCAACATTCGCTTTTCCAACGAATGCAAGAATTTCCCGAAGGCGATCTATCACTTCACCAATTGGTGAAGCCTTTATTTGCACAAGGTCAATATCCTCAGAATACCTTGCCTGTGGATGAATGTATAGTTTATGCAAAGCAGTACCACCACGAAATGCAAGGTTTTCCGCTAAAAATTTATTGTTAAATATTTCCACTAATGCTCTACAAATAACCAAGTCTTGTTCAATCTGTTCATTTGTTTTCCAGGGTACATTTTTTCCCCATTTAATTATTTCTGTTTGTGGTATCATTAGTCTATTTCTATTTCAATATTTACAATTACATTCCAACGTTCATCGGTTGGGCAATTCTTAGTTTTAGCTACTGTTTTTAAAGGAGTGCGAA
>SCSP01000408.1 GCA_004297845.1 Bacteroidota bacterium
TCCCATCGTTAGGGGCTTAACTCAATTTTTAATTGTACCAATCTAAACAAGTTGTACGTTATGTTCATCAACCCAATGGCAGTTGAAGCTTTGGCCAAACCGCGGCTGTGAATGAACATGTTGTTCATGCTGTTTGTCATGAAGCCGAAAATATGTTCTACTCTTGCTCTCGTTTTAGATTTTTTTCGGTTACGCTGTTGCTGACGTTTGGTTAGAGGTTGATTGCGGTACCCCTTTTCGTGTACCTGCGATTCTATCTTTTTTCTTTCCAACATGCTTTCAATTGCTTCGCTGCGGTAGGCGCTATCGGCATACAGCGGTTGATTTTTATCTTCCTTTTTTTCAATGAGTTCTTCCAGTTCCTGGCTGTCATGTACGCTGGCACTTGTTACACTATAATTGGTGATGAGTTTGGTTTCGGTATCTGCTTTCACATGGTTTTTGTAACCAAAATAATCTTCCCCATTCTTCTTGAGCCAGGCTGCATCGACATCTTTTTGCCTGAGTTTGTCCGGATCATTTTTCCATGCTTTGGGCAGGACACCTTCTTTAATTTTTTTATTCTCCTCGCGGGTATTGCGCTGGCGCGGAACTTCAACGATAGATGCATCCACCATTTTGCCTTCATGCAGAATGATGCCGTCTTTATCCAATTGTTTGTCTAACATCTCAAACAATTTTCTGATCATATCTTTTTGTGTCAGTATATTTTTAAAATTCCATATCGTTTTTGCATCCGGAACTCCATCCGAAAGAGTCAGTCCTAAAAAACGCATGAAACTTAACCGATCCAATATCGCATATTCCGTTTTGTCATCACTCAGATTATAATACCGTTGCAGGATGAGTACTTTCAGCATCAGTACATAATCGTAAGCAGGCCGCCCGCCCAAGCTGCGATCTACATCCTCATTGAAACATTTTTCCAATGGTTTACGAAAAAACTCGAAATCAATGTGCATTTGAAGTTTTTCCAGAGGATCGCTTTGCTTGCTGAGTTTCTCCAATCGAAACTCCTCATCAAACATTCCTTTTTGTTTTTGCTTTTTCATAGCGCAAAGATCGATCTTCATTCATTAAACTGAGCATACGTAATATTTTTTTATCATTTCTTTTTAAACAATGCCTGTTGGAGGGGTTTTTAGAGATGCCTTTTATTTCTTCCTCATTCATATCTTATGTATTTTGTTAAACATCTTTTCCAGCTGCAGTAAGTAGTTTCATAGACCATAATTTGTCAAAAATTTCTTTGTAATTTACAACAGGATCAATACCCCATGGCTTGTCGTGCAATCTATATATTGCAATTGCGCCTTCGACTTCATATTTGTCGTCAAGAAAAACCTCAGGATAACCTACGTTTGTCATATAAATATCTAACATCAGTCCGTTTGAAATAAATGAGCGATCAATATTCTTAAAGGCTTCAAGTCTTGTTTCCTTTGAGAAAGCGCCAATAAGGGCATTTTCACGAAAGGATAATTTATTTACTTTAACTGATGGGGTGATTTTCTTATTTTCAATTAAGAAATTCATTTCTTTTTCATATTCGTTAACTATTGTTATTTCAATGTTGCCGTCATTCAATGTATAAAAACCAATTGGTTTAAAAAACATAACAAATTTATGCATAGTACCCTTTACTCCTTTGCCTAAAGCACTTACGTCAATTTCCTCCCCTGTATTTTCAATTCTCATCTCAATTAGAGCTTCAAGATTAACATTAAAATCTGTCGCTTTAAATAGGCGAAAAGTCATATCAGATACCTCTAATGGGATTATCTCTGGTCCATTTTTAAATTGGTTTTTAGCTTTTTCTATTGTCTCTTTTAAAAACAATACAGATGTCATTTCTTGTTCTATTGTCATTTTGTATTTGGTTTTGAAGTCGTCAGGCTGTCGTTGTTAAAATTACCGCTAACGTTCCGCAAATTGCCGTTGTTGCCGACTACGAAGCGAAAAATTGTCTGCCAATTAGAAACAAATATATGAAAACAATTTTCAAAATCAAGATGGAGGCGGCAATAAAGGCAATTTGCTGTTATGCCCAGTGCAGTGTGTCCTGCGTTGTTACAGGGTACGAAGAAAAATGTTCTTT
>SCSP01000409.1 GCA_004297845.1 Bacteroidota bacterium
GGTCAACACTGGAGACGACTCAAAAAATAACAGCTAAAATTTCGGGGGTGTACAGGATTGCAATCACTAAGGAAGGCTGTACCATCACAGACAGTGTACGTCTTCGTTTCAGAAAAGAAGATGCGGTTTTTACATTTCTCCCCTCTTTTAGCCCGGAGACAGAATTTCTCAATACAGAGTTTTATTATGAAATTGACGATGTGCAGCTATTTGAACTGAAGGTTTATGACAAAAGAAAAAATATTCTCTTCGAAACAAGAAATATAAAAAAGAAATGGAACGGAAAAAATCCCAAAGGTGCAATCGCGCCTTCCGGAGAATACCTTTGGGTTGTAAAATACAAGCCAAACTGTCCGAAAGACAGTAAGTTGGTTGTACAGGAAGGGAAAGTGACAGTGAAAAGAAAAAAATAACATATCAGACCTGTTCCGAAGGAATGCCCTCGGCATAAGCCGGATTCTGTTTCACCCCAAACAATTTTCGGGGTATATCTATCATTTATCTACGCTGCCTACCAGTGGATTTCACATTAAAGTGAGACGAGCAGCCATTCACTATGCGGCATTGCAACTCCTGAGGTTTACCCTATTGCGATAGTTGCTTATCGTAACCGTGAGCTCTTACCTCACGTTTTCACCCTTATCCCGCACAAAAATATGTGCGGGACGGTTTTGTTTCTGCGGCACTTTCTTGCCCTGAGATTTACTCTCAAAGATCCCGAAGTAAATCGGGACAGGACGCTCTCTGTTGTCCGGACTTTCCTCCCCATATTTCTATGAAGCGATAGATCGGTCTGATATGTTAAAGAACTTAGTTGCCCCCTATCCTAAAATGAGCAAAGCCCGTTAGGATGGGGGCTGAACTGTAAGAAAATTTATATTATGGCGAATATAAGAAAAAGGACAAGAAGCCCTAAATCCCTTTGCCTTCCGTGCTATAAAGAGTGTTGTTATAAGTTTCTTCATCCTTTATGGCCGGGGTAAAATTTCCACTACCAAGGCCCCATGGCCATATTTCTTGAATGGAGCATCATACTGACGAATGCGCTCGTAATCTTTGAGGGCGTGGAGTATCTCCTGTTTCAGGGTTCCTTTTCCAACCCCGTGAATGAAGATCACTTTTTTAACCTGATACATAATGGCCGTATTCATGCATTTTTTGAAATAGCTTAACTGAAAAATAAGTTTTTCGTGATCACTTTTTTGCTGATACGAATCAATGAGTTCGTGCAAATGCAAGTCTATTTCCCAGGTTTCTTCAGGCTCCAGTTTGGGAGGTTTAATTTCTTTTTCTTCTTTTTGATCCATCCATTTTTTAGCTAATATGGAATCAATTTTATAGCTTGACCTGTCAGCGTATGGAACCAGCTGATTAGTTAAATATGAAATTTCAAAGCCTCCTTCGTTTAAAACCGAAACGCGAAAATCGGTAAGAATGTTGGAAATGACACCGCTCCCTTCTTCATTTAAGAAAGAAACCTTATCGCCAATTTTAAATTTCATAGTATTTTGTAAAGATATTGAACCTGTTGGATTTCATCCTGTGGGTTTAAATACACTATCTTTGCTGCTGAAAGTATAGAAATGAAATTTTTATTTTTCATATATATCATTTTTCTTCCCTCCTGTAAACAGGATATTCCTGTACCTGATCCTAAGCCATTTAAAACAAAAAATGTTTTCATTGTTGTGATGGATGGATCCCGGTATACAGAATCCTGGGGCGAACCCAATAAAATCAATATTCCAAATATAAAGCAGCTTTTTTCTCAGGGGGTGATGTGCTCTAATTTCTACAATGACGGACAAACTGTTACTGTTCCCGGGCATACCGCTATGACCACAGGTTATTACCAGGTCATCAATAATGGGGGACAGGAAACACCGGCAAACCCATCTGTATTTCAATACTATCTCTCACAGTTTTTCAAACCTTCTGAAGACGCATGGGTGATTTCCAGCAAGGATAAGTTGGAAGTTCTCTCCAATTGCACGGATACTGACTGGGCAGGCGTTTTTAACCCGCGAACAGATTGCGGTGTAAACGGAAATCATACCGGATACAGGGATGATTCAATTACCTTCCGGCATTTGATAGATACGATCACAAAATATCACCCGCACATGGGTATCGTGAATTTCAAGGAACCCGATGCTTCGGGGCATGCCGCTAATTGGCTTGAGTACATCCAGCAGACTAAAAATGTAGATAAATACATTGGCAGTCTTTGGAATTTTTTGCAGAGCGACAGCTTGTATGCCGGAACAACTACACTTTTTGTAACCAATGATCATGGCAGACATTCGGATGGTGTTTACGATGGATTTGTTTCCCACGGATGCGATTGTTTAGGCTGTAGGCATATTTTCCTGCTTGGAATTGGCCCGGATTTTAAAACGAATTATATTGAAACTGCTCATTACTCGCTTATTGATATTCCATCTACAGTTTGCAAACTGATGGGAATTAATATGCCGGGCGGACAGGGAAAGGTGATGGAGACCATTTTTAAATAGAAGTCTTTTTGAGATCGTTTGAAGCTATAATTCTTCGATATACGCTCCCGAGTCAGACACAGAATAGAAACCCACTTTCATTTCTTCGCATTCTTTCTTCCATTTCTCGGTCTTCCAGACAGGATTTGAAGAATCAAAAATCACTTTCTTAAAATCATACCATTTTTTCAAGTCTTTGATTTTAATCTTCGGATTTTTTGCAAGCAGGATCAGGTCAACAGAAAATTTTTGACTGATGGGCGATTTTATTTTTGGCAGTGCGCTTATAACAGCAACTCTTTTGCCGGAAAACTGAATAAAATTATTTTTAATGAAAATATCCGGGTCATAAAATGCGGCTGACTTCCCGGCCCCGATCATTTCTTGACGCGTAACACTTCTTTCCCACCAATTATGGCGGATGTGAAAGAGCAGCTTGCCCGGGTTATTTATCAGGAATGAATCTGCCAGAAACACTGTTTTTTCTCCGCTGATAAAATCATAAGCGGATATACCGGGAATGTTGTAAACAATGATGGCTTTTTGTTTTCGGATGGAATGTGCCTCAATGGTTTGAAGTGAAAGCAACAGGATGATTGAGCCAAGCGAGGTAAAAAAATACCTTGCCTGCTTCTTGTAAATGAATGTGATCACTAAAACCACAAGCGAGTAAATAATCCATGTTTCCAGAATGTTGATGGAAATTCCCTGCATCAGCGCTCCGGGGGTTTGATCTACCACCCGGACAGATTTGTTCAGGAACCAGACTAACCCGGAAAATATTTTTCCACAGGTAATCCCGATGGCAGAGATGTTTCCAAGAATGAACAGGAGCAAACCATAGCCGAGAATGAGAGTTGATAAAGGAATCACAATAAGATTTGAGAACAGAAAATAATTCGGGAACTGGTGAAAGTAGAGAAGCCCCAGCGGGAATGTTGCGAGCTGTGCGGCAATGGAAACCGAAGTGATGAGCCATACCTGATCAATAAGCCAGGTTTTTGGCTGCCATCGGTCATAGATCCAGGGCTGAATGGCTACAATGCCCAATACGGCAAGATAGGAAAGCTGAAAGCCTACTTCCATGATAAGATAGGGATTGTACATCAGCAGTGCAAAGCAGGATACCGCGAGCGTATTAAAAATGTTGGTGTGGTATTTCCAGGTCTGTGCGATAACAATAAAGCTGAACATAGCAGCCGAACGGAGAACAGAAGGAGAAAGCCCGGTTAGCGTGGCGTAAAACCAAAGCAGGAAAAGCAACAAGGGCATTTTAATGAATTTTCCATGTTTGAATTTATCCAGGAAGAGCAATAAATAATTAAAAATTACATAAATGATTCCAACGTGTAATCCTGAAACTGACAGTACGTGCAGCGCACCGCTGCTTGCGTAGGCGCTGATGAGGTCATGGTCTATTTTGTCGTCATAGCCAAGTACAAGAGCGGAACCGACAGCCAATTCCTGCCCCGTGATATTATTTTTTTTGTAAATGTTCAGTAATGATTCGCGTAAGGAGATGGAATATCTGATTATTTTATTCCCCTCATTTATTCCCAAGGGCATCCAGTTTCCGGAAGGAATATAGGTTTGGTGGTAAATGTTGTGGAAGGAAAGAAAGCGTTTGTAGTTGAATTCAGCGGGATTCTGCGGTGGTTTTACTTCTGTGAATTTAGCTTTCAATACCATGCAGTCTCCGTAGCGGATGTTTTTGGAAATGCTGTCCTTTTTGAAATAACACATCGCCTTGCCCGAAGTTTCAACCCATTTTCCGTTTTGTTTTACGGCCATTACAATCAGTGAAACTTTATACGACTTCTCTTTTTCTAAAATTGATTCATTGGCTTTCACATAAAATAATCCGGCATCAGAAAATTTGCTGAAGTGGACTGGTTTGAATTTATCCGTATTCAGTATCGCGATCTGAAATCCGCAGAAGAAAAGCAGTGCGGTAGCGAAGGTGCCGTATATCCAGGAGTATTTGTAATAAATATTCAGCCTCTTGATGAGTACAAAAAGAGCGATGAGGATGAAAATCCCGAACAGGACGTATTCGATTGACTCAATCTGCTTTCCGCTGTAAATGGCCGTAAGAATTCCCGCAAGGAAGGGGAGGAGGAGGCGGAGAAATGGAATTTGGTTCCAGAAATTCATTTTATACTAATTGTAATCTGATTTAAGAAAAACTCTATCTGCCATTGCAATGATGTAGTGTCAATGCCTTTCGCCAAATACCAAACTTCCAATCCGAATCAGGTTACTTCCTTCTTCAATTGCTATTTTGTAATCACTGCTCATTCCCATTGATAGAGTCAGGAGTTTGGAGCTTGTGGTCTGGAGTTTGTCATAAAAGGTTTTTAATGAACGAAACTCATTTTTTATTTGTGTTTCATTATCAGTAAGCGTTGCCATTCCCATTAGCCCTACAACACAAATATTTTTCATCTGCTTGAACTCTTCAGAGGCAAGCAATCCCTCCGCCTCCTCAAAACTCAATCCGAATTTTGTTTCTTCTTTAGCAACGTAAATTTGTAAAAGGCAATCAATCACTCTCTTTTCTTTTTCAGCGCATTTATTAATCTCTTTTAAAAGTTTAAGGCTGTCAACAGAATGGATGAGGCTTACAAATGGCGCAATCTGCTTTACTTTATTTGTCTGCAAATGACCAATGAGATGCCATTCAATATCTTTTGGAAGCTGTTCGTATTTGATGATAAGTTCCTGCACGCGATTTTCCCCGAAAATTTTGTGGCCGGTATTGTAAGCATTAAGAATTTTTTCGGCAGGATGAGTTTTAGTTACCACTACTAATTTAACGTGCAAAGGAATTTCGCTCTTGAGTTTTTTTATAGTATCGTATACGCTCATTGGTTGTTTGCTCCTTCTCTTTAAGAGAGGGCCTGGGTGAGGTTAAGGGGAGTCCATGCTGTAAACCACCAATCCGCTTCTGAGTTTTGGCTCCACCCAGGTTGTTTTAGGCGGCATGATGTCGTTGGAATCTGCTGTTTTAATTACATCCTGCATGGTTACGGGATAAAGTCCAAAGCCAACCATTGCTTTTCCGCTGTCGATTATTTTTTTTAGTTCGCTAATCCCTTTCGTACCACTTACAAAGAGAATGCGCTTATCTGTTTTAAGATCGTGAATGTCAAGGAGGGGAGCGAGGACGAGTTCGGTAAGAAGTTCAGCGTCTAATTTGTCTTTGTGTTCTTCCTTAAGCGTTAGCGAATACCATTGATCTTCTACATACATGCAGAACTCTCCCTTTTTGACAGGCTTGCAAGGCAGGGGACCTTTGTCTGACAGGGTAAAATTAGAAGATAGTTTTCTCAGGAAAATATCCTTGCTCAGAAAGTTAAGGTCTCTCACAATGCGGTTAAATTCATAAATTTTTAAATCGCTCTCTGGAAAAAAAGCTGCCAAAAAATAATTGTAAGGCTCGTTGCCGGTATGATTTTTATTTTTCTCTTTCAGTGTTTTTCCCAGCAAGGCGGAGGCGGAGGTGCGGTGGTGACCATCGGCAATATAAACAGCAGGGATCTTTGCAAAAGCAGAAACAATTTCATCCACAGTTTTTTTATCGCTCACTTTCCAGAGTTTGTGCTCTATTTTATCGGTGGTGGAAAAATCGTATACTGATTCTTGTTTTACAACTCCTGATATAATTTTCCTCAGCACCTCATTATTCTTGTAACAGAAACAGACAGGCTCCGCGTTAAAATCGCAGACTTCCAGATATTGTTTGAGTTTTTCTTCCCGGTCCAAAATGGTTTGTTCATGCCTTTTGATCACATTGCCGAAATAATCCCAGATGGAAGCGCAGGCAATGATTCCCGTAAAGATATGCCCCTCTTTTACCTGCTGGTAGATATAAAAACTTTCTTCCGTATCAGAGATTAAAATTCCTTCCTGTACGAACTGGAGATATTTTTTCTTGATTTTTTTCAGCAGCTCGGGGGAATTGGGCTTGCTCTTAACCGCATCTCCT
>SCSP01000410.1 GCA_004297845.1 Bacteroidota bacterium
TCTTTGAAATATTAGAAAATTGCTTATTTTTGACCCATCTATCTGATGCCCGCCTGCTTTCAAATAGAAAAAAAAGTTGTCGGGCAGGCAACTTTTGGGGACACGAAATACATCTTCACTGAAACCGGATTGGTTATGAATGCAACCTTTTGGGCACGAAACACATCTCCATTAAAAACAAATTTATTATGAATATTTCCATCTCCACAAAAACAGTATTCTCTATGCAAAAAGTATCGCTTTTCAGAAGCCTGGCGCTGGCTTTCGCGGCAATCCCGTTCGCCTCTTTTGGCGAAGCTCCAAATATTGCATTTGAAGCCAACAAGAACCAATGGCCGGAGCAGGTAAAGTTCAAGGCGGATATTCCGGGCGGGCACCTTTTCCTGGAGCAAAATACACTTACATACCTATACAAGGAAAATATTAGCTGGAACCATGGTGTTGGAAATGACCGTTCAGTTCCCCCTACGAAGCAAAAAATGCATACATTCAGGGTGCACTTTGAGAACAGTAATCTCAATGCAGACATATCCGGAAACAACCGTTATTCCTGGCATAGAAACTATTACCTAGGCAATGACCAATCTAAATGGGCATCTAATGTTCCGGTTTACTCACAGGTATATTACAAAGATTTGTATGATGAGATTGATATGCAGGTCTATAATGTAGAAAATAATCTGAAGTATGATATCATTGTTCATTCAGGAGGAAATGTAAAAAACATAAAATTAAGATACGATGGTACAGACGGAATGCGTATTGAGAACGGGCACCTCTTTATCAAAACAAGTGTTTACGACCTGATAGAGCAAAAGCCTTATGCATACCAGAACGTCAATGGCATGAAAAAACAAATTGAATGTGCTTATGTACTTAACAGCAACAAGCTTGGCTTTGAGGTGGGAGATTATGACCACAGCCTTCCGCTTATTATTGACCCTCTTATTGCGTCCACTTATTCAGGCTCCACTGCCGACAATTGGGGTTTTACCGCTACATACGATGCAGGAACAAATATTTATATGGGAGGAATAGCAGCAGGCACCGGATATCCCACTACCGTTGGCGCTCACGATCAAATTTTTAATGGCGGGCCTTCGCCTTATTACGATAATACATCTGTTGCGACCATCTTAGCAACCTATGAACAATACCCTTTTGATATCGTTCTCACAAAATTTGATCCGTTAGGAACAATCCAATTGTTTTCCACCTACTATGGCGGCAGTGAAATGGAACAGCCGCATAGCTTAGTAGTGAACAGCAATAACGAGTTATTTGTTGTGGGCAGAACAAATTCACCTATAGGGGGGGCAACCGGCTTTCCTACTACTGTACCTAATTCCGGACCATGTGGAGGGTATGATATTATTGTTGGAAAATTCAACGGCACAGGAGGGCTTATGGCTTCTGCCCGCATTGGAGGAACATCTGATGATGGCGTTAATTTTAACCGCTATTGGGATAGTTTCACCATTAATGGCACTCAATACGTCAACTACGGCAACACCAAGTGGAACTATGCCGATGACGGAAGGAGTGAGATCATTATTGACGCCCTCGGCAATGTGTGTGTAGCCGGGTGCACTCAATCTGCAAATTTTCCTGTCTCCGTAAATGCGTACGATAATTCATTATCCGGACCTCAGGATGCCGTTGTTATTAAAATGAATCCGTACCTTACCGCTCTATCGTTCAGCACCTACCTTGGGGGATCAGGATATGATGCGGGATACGGATTAAAAACAGACAACAGCAATATTATTTATGTAACGGGAGGAACAACAAGCGGTGATTTCCCTATTCCTGTCACACCAGTTTGGAAGCAAAATTTTGGCGGTGTTACCGATGGGTTTATTGCAGTATTTGATCCTTCTTTAGCAAACGCAGCGCAATTATTGCGATCTACATATCTTGGAACAACTGAATACGATCAGTCCTATATGATTGAGGTGGATGCCAGCGGTGACCTGTATGTTTACGGTCAAACCCAGGGCGCTTACCCTGTATCAGCCGGTGTTTTTTCAAATCCAAACAGCGGGCAATTCATTCATAAATTATCCGGAAGCCTGGTCTCTACCAGGTTTTCCACCGTGATAGGGAGCGGTGCGTCCGGTGGATTCCCGGTTTTAAATATTTCGCCTACCGCATTTCTTGTAGACAGCTGCCAGACAATTTATATTGCCGGATGGGGACGATGTGGTACGCGCAATCTTTTTCCAGCCTCTGTAATAGGCATGCCTGTTACTCCTCTAACCGCTTATCAGAGCACTTCCGTAAGTGGCTGCAATTTCTATTTTGGCGTACTTGAACCCGATGCAAAAGGGTTGTTTTTCGGTACTTTTTTTGGAGAGAACACTGCGGGTGCCGGGGACCATGTGGACGGTGGAACCAGCCGTTTCGACAAAAAGGGTGTGATATACCACGCCTGTTGCGCCAGTTGCGGAGGAACGCAGGGATGGCCGACAACACCTGGAGCTTTTTCTGCAACAAACAAGTCCAATCATATTAACTATAATCCCGGTAACATCTACGAATCGGGCGCCAACTGCAACGAAGCGGTTGTAAAGATGGACGTATCCGTTAACCCCATTGCAAAAGCAAATATTACCGGAGCAACAAAAGGGTGCGCTCCTTTCGTGGTCAACTTTAACAACTCGGGAAGTAACGCGGATGATTTTATCTGGGATTTTGGCGATGGCGGAACTTCCACTTCGCCTTCGCCCTCCTATACTTACAACTTTGCAGGTACTTTTACGATCACCCTTTATGCCATTGATTCGATTGGAATTTGTGGGTATATTGATACCAGCATAATAATAGTTACGGTTGGTCAATATCCAATCCTTATTACTTCTGCTACAAATATTTTATGTGCCCCCGGTGTTGGAACCGCAACCGTTTCTCCTTCCGGAGGAATAGTGCCTTATACGTATGCATGGTCTCCTATCGGAGGAAATGCCGGCATTGCCACCGGTTTAACAGGGGGAAATTATACGGTATCTGTTACGGATGCTACCGGATGTACCGCTACACAATCTGTTACCATCACAGAACCACCGGCATTAACCATCTCCACCACAACAGTGGGTGCCACCTGCGGTGTTTCAAACGGCTCTGCAACGGCAACAGCCGGAGGCGGCAGCCCCGGTTACTCTTACAGCTGGAGCAGCGGACAAACCACCTCCTCCGCAACCGGGCTGGCTTCGGGTACTTATAGTATTACCGTTACAGATGTCAATGGGTGTACACAAGTACAACCCTTTGTAATTCCTGTTACAAATAGTCCGACTATCACCGCAACTGTAACAAACAGTGTTACCTGTAATGGCGGAAGTAATGGGGCTGCAAGCGCTTCGCTGAACGGAGGAACCCCTCCGTTTACGTACGTTTGGTCGCCCACATCAGCCGGAACAAATCAAACTGCTGCGGGGCTTTCGGCCGGCACTTACGTAATTATTATAACAGATGCTACAGGTTGCAGCACACAAACTTCCGTAACTATTTCTGAACCTGCTCCTTTGGGAATTTCTATTCCCTCTACCCCTGTATCATGTTTTAATGGTAATAACGGATCGGCAACAGCCAATGTTACCGGAGGCACTCCAAATTACAACTATTCATGGAGCCCCCCTGGAGGAAATGCCGCGACAGCAAACAACCTGGTTGCAGGTAATTATACTATAACCGTTACGGATGCGAACGGATGTACCAAAACGGGTTCGGTTACCATTACGCAGCCTGCATCCGGACTGGCGTTGGCTACTTCAACATCCGGTTCCAGTTGCGGAACCAACGCAAACGGAGTGGCCAGCGTAACGGTTACGCCTAATACCGGAACTCCTCCTTATACTTACAACTGGAGCAACGGAGGAACCACTCCTGTCATTTCAAACATTGCCGGAGGCATTCACACAATAATTGTTACCGATGCGAATGGATGTACCGCTGCCGGTACGGCAAACATGCCCACTTCTATACAACCCATTGCCGATTTCACTTCCACGCCATCCATTACCTGCGAAGGAGTTGCTTACCAATTTACAAGTACGAGTACCAACGCCACTACTTATTACTGGAATATCCCGGGGGTAGGTACCAGCACAATACAGAATCCGGGGTTTGTATTCCCTTACAATGGCGCATATACTGTTACGCTTGTTGTAACCAATCCGCCTTGTAAGGATACTGTATCAAAACCAGTTGTGATAGGTGATCTGGGAACCGGAATAACCTTTAAAGAAGCAAATGTATTTACTCCCAATAACGATGGAACAAACGACTGCTTTCATCCTGCAATGATAAATAGCGCTACCGGCCTGCCGGACGTACTTCTCCTGCCATGCACCTATCTGGAAGTGTTTGACAGATGGGGAGTGAAGATGTATGAATCAATAGGTGCAAATGGCACTAACTGCTGGAACGGGAACAACAAGAACGACAGCAAACCTGCTCAGGACGGCACTTACTTCTATATAGCAAAACTTGGAAAAACTACTTTAAAGGGTTATGTAACACTTGCAAGGCACAAATAATTTCTTGCTGCTATGCAACTTAAAAAGACTCGCCAGAAGCGGGTCTTTTTTTTATCATTCAAGAAAAACATTTTTCACAGGATAAATCCACACTATTTTTATTTGCCCAACGCCATACGATTTTAATCTCTCACACGCAGGTGTTGATAATTATCGGGAGATTATGAATTTTTGATAGATAGATAGATTTTCTGTTTTTATGCTCAGAAAATAAATTCCATTGGGCTTATCGGAAAGGTTAATGGTCAATTGGGTTTTCCCGACAGCTATCGGAAGAGGAAATTGGGTTGAACCTGCCCGTCCGGCAGGAGGGTGCACTTTTTGTCCGTACACATTGTAAATTTCCAGATCGGGTGTTTGAAATCCGAAATTTGAAATTTGCAAGACATCGCATATGGGATTAGAGGATATGGTCATTTTATAACCATTACCGATAGGAATATCTAAACCCGTATCAATATTATTACAATCTGTTCTGAATGTATCAAACCATGCCCTCACGTTTGAGTGTGCCGGCAGCCAGCATTGCCCGTGGTTATAGGAAGGATGGAGATTAACTTTTGTCAGATTGGCAGCGCCATACGCCATCATCGTGTCATAAGCCATGGTGCTGTTTTCCGGCAAGACCATATCGTCCCCGCCACAATAACATAATCTCATGGACATAATGGGGTCCCATGCATAATTATCAGGGCATCTCTAAAAACCCTCTTTTCGCCTCCCCCTTCCCTCTCCTCAAGAGAGGGTATAGGGGGTAGTTTTTAGAGATGCCTTTAGAAACACATTCTAGTTACAAAGGTAGGTGCCGCTAAAGAAGAAAAAAAATCAATTTCTATATCATTATGATAAGCCCAAACATTATATCTGATCGTGAAAAATTGATTCGTATATTTCTTATCTCTCTCTAATTATTAATTCCGGACAACTCTAACCAGCCGATACCGTTCCGCAGCAACATAATAGTCAGGGTTTGGCACAAAATAACCTCCCCATTTTGACTTGTTCTTTTGCCTTTTTTCTGTGCCAAGCCCATAACGGACGATGTGGTCAAAAAATATTTAGAACATCATAAAAATGAATCTAATACTGACAATGACAACATTATTCTGGAATAAGAATTTCATTCTTTGTCTTTTAACCTCTGTACTTTCAGTGCAGAGCGGTTTAGTTCAGAAGATTAACACCCAAATTAAGTGCCATCCAGCGCTCTGCCTCCTAAAAGAGTTTATGCGGATGCAGGGTAGCGTTTTGTATCCGCTCTTTTATTATGTTCAGCGGAAGGGGAGATAATAATTTTGGAGGATCAATTTGCACATCTATATCATCAAAATAATTTATTGCTTTTATTGGAATAAGGGGGTTTGTTTGAGGATATTTAATTTGAAAAAAATTAATCATGGAATTAAATGAAAAATGCTGAAGAAGAAAATATACATCAATAAAATCTTTTAAACGCTTGCCTGATTGGGAGATCGCGTTGAGCTTCATGGCCGAAATATCTTCCTTTGATAAAAAACGTATTCCTTCTTCCGAAAGCGGTGGTTTTACAAACGCATAATTGTGTTTGATAAAATCAACTTTTATATTACTCACTTTGCTCAATAAAGTGTTTTTGAACTCCGCGTCAACAGAGGTATTGAATTTTTCAGCAAGAGTGGTTTTTAATTGAGCAATATCAAAATCGTTCTTTGTGAATAAATCAATATCAATGGAATTGCGGTGACCGAGATGAAGTGTAAGTGCAGTTCCGCCAACAAGGTAAAATTCCTTTAGTTCAGGCATTGCCTGCAATTGTTGAATCAGCAAAAATGTTTTGGGAGAGATTAATTCAGGGTTTTTATGCAGCATTTAAAAACTCAGAGTTTAAAAAGAAACGTGAAAATTCTTTTTCTTTTTCTCGTAATTGAGCAGACCATTCAATCGTTTCAAGGATTTGTTCTTTTCCATAAAATCTGACAATTTCTGCCCATTCTTTTAAATTTCCTCTTTCCAATACCCTCTCAATAACAATTTTATACGACTTATCCCAATGGAAAGTCTTCAAGTCATATTCCCATAAAAGAGCATCGGCAATATCGGGGCGGTTTTGCATTTGTAGATTTTACTTCTGTCAAAGGTACAAAATTCAGAGGATTTAATACCCCAAATTCGGTCCCAGCCAGCGCTCGGCTTCCTGCAAAGAGATTCCTTTACGCTTGGCATAATCTTCTACTTGATCTTTCCGGATCTTGCCAATGCCAAAGTAATGGGATTCAGGATGAGAAAAGTATAAACCGCTCACCGCAGCGGTGGGGAACATCGCCATGCTGTCGGTCAGGGTAATGCCGGTGTTCTTTTCCACTTCAAGAAGGCTGAAAAGAGTTTTCTTTTCTGTATGATCCGGCTGTGCGGGATAGCCCGGTGCAGGGCGTATGCCCTGATATTTTTCGGCAATGATATCTTCAGGAGAAAGATTCTCATCCTTTGCATATCCCCAGAATTCTTTTCTCACTCTTGCATGAAGAGTTTCTGCAAATGCTTCTGCCAGTCTATCCGCAAGGGACTTGAGCATGATGGAGGAGTAGTCGTCATGATCTTTTTCAAACTCGGCCAGCTTTTTTTCTATGCCAATCCCGGTTGTTAGGGCAAAGGCTCCGATGTAGTCCGACCTCAGCCCCTGCCCCTCTCCGAGGGAGAGGGGGGTATCGAGCTCCTCTTCTATTTTTTTTAATACATTTTCATGATCTTTCAGCACTTCATTATTTGTAAACCTGATAAGGCGATAGCCTATATCTTCTAATATAAATGTTCTTCCTTCGTCATATTCTTTAC
>SCSP01000411.1 GCA_004297845.1 Bacteroidota bacterium
AAAATCCATAAAAACATTGCGGACGCGATTCTCAGGTCTCTGCATGAGATATTTAACGAGAATAAATATGCCGACAAAGTAATTGAAAGGGTTCTAAAAGGAAACCCCAAATGGGGCGCGCGCGACAGGCGGTTCATTGCTGAAACCACCTATGATATTGTTCGCTGGTACCGCTTATTGCTGGAGGTTAGTCCGAAAAAAGAAAGGGAACTGGAAAGCATTTTCGGAACCTATTGCGACTGGAAAGGAGAAATACCCTCTGATTCAATATTGGACCGAATTGAATCTGTTCAGCAAATAAGAAAAGTAAGGGAAAGCATTCCCGACTGGATGGATGAATTAGGAGTACAGGAGTTAGGAGACAGGAGTTGGGAGGAAGAACTGCATGCACTGAACCAGGAAGCGAAAGTGGTGCTTCGTGCCAATACATTGAAAACTACACGCGAAGAACTTCAGAAAAAATTACATGAAAGTGAAATTGATACTCTTGTGCAGGCAAACCATCCCGATGCGCTGGTACTCTCGAAGCGAAAAAATGTGTTCACTTCCCCTGCTTTCAGGGAAGGATTGTTTGAAGTACAGGATGCTTCCTCCCAGTTGGTAGCACCTTTCATGCAACTGAAGAATGGCATGCGTGTGATTGATGCATGTGCAGGAGCAGGTGGAAAAACATTGCACATTTCCGCACTCATGCAAAACAAAGGGAAGATAATTGCACTTGACAATGTTCAATGGAAGCTGAATGAACTCAAAAAACGCGCCCGAAGGGCCGGATCTTCCAACATTGAAACACGCCTCATTGATACCCCGGAGGCGATCAAACGGCTTGAAAATACTGCAGACAGGCTTTTGGCAGATGTACCCTGCTCCGGGCTGGGTGTTTTAAAGAGAAACCCGGATGCAAAATGGAAACTCAGCCTGGATTTTATTGAAAGGACAAAAAATCTTCAACAGAAAATTCTCAACGACTATTCCATCATGCTCAAGAAAGACGGAATGATGATCTACTCCACATGCAGCATTCTTCCCTCAGAAAATGAAATGCAGGTAGAAAAATTTATTCGGGAACAGAATGGAGCATTTGAGCTTGTAGAACAAAAAATAATTCTGCCCAGCGAAGGCTTTGATGGTTTTTTTATGGCAAGAATAAAAAAGAATTAAAGTCAGGGCATCTCCCAAAGCGGAGCTGCGTTTAACCCTTGCACAATGCCTTAAAAATGGCAAGCGCTTTGCGCATGCATACTATAATAGAGGATACCGCTCATGCGCAATGGGCTTGCCATTTGCGGACTGGCACGATCCTTTGAAAATTTGTCTATGAGGATTAGCCTGAATTTTGTATCTTTGTGCTAAATAACGGAACAATGGCACTCCCAATTTCTCCAACCCCAGTCTTAAAAGGTGAAGACAGCAAGCGCTTTAACCTACAACTTGTTAAGAGTAGCAAGAAGCGTATTTCCAAAAAAGCACGCGAAAGAGGTCTTGTTTTAATGAGAGCAGTTCTGAAGAACGCTGACGTTTAACCTTTTTTCGCTCCTCTTTTTTTAATGGAGCTCACCGATTTACAATTTACCCGTTACTATAAAGAAAAGGAAACTGCAAAATTTGATTGCGGAGATAATGACTTGAACGACTTTATCCGTCACGATGCATGGCCTACCAACAGGAATTACTCTCTGTTACTTATTTGTTTGAAGATAAATCCAAGGATGTAGTTGCTTTTTTCTCTGTCTCAAATGACTCTTTGAAGGATCAGGACTTTGAGAAATGGAATAATCTGAGCCGAAAAGTACCTAATCGCAAGCGAAGAAAAGATTACCCGGCCGTAAAAATTGGGCGTATTGGCGTGAGCACCGATTATTCAGGAAAGAGTTTGGGAACGCAGGTAATGACCTTTGTTAAGAACTGGTTTACTTACGAAAACAAGACCGGATGCCGTTTCTTGCTTGTAGATGCGTACAATAAGCCGGAGGTGATAAATTTCTATCAGAAAAAAGATTTTGTCCTGCTAACTGACAAGGATACTCATAAGAAAACCCGCCTGATGTATTTCGACCTTATCAGGATGTTCCCCAAGTAGATTTCAGCCGAAGAAGCAGTGATGCTCATCTTCCTCCACCAGCTTGCAAAATTCCTTTGCTGATTTCACTGTCGGTTTTGCCGAGTAGCTGTGCCAGTTAAGATCTGATCTCATCCAAAATACTTTCCAGTGGTTTTTTGCTTTCACAAAAGTTGTTTTTGCAACAGGGTGTTCCCTGATAACGTTTTGCAAGTTGGCGATGTTGCCGATCTACGGAGCGTGAATTGTCTGCCGAAACTAAAACAAAGATATGAAAACAAAATTCAATGCGAAAATGAAAACGGCAATAGCGCCAACTTGCTGTTACCTAAGTGTTGGCAATTGAAAAGCCCCGGGGAAACTCGGGTTTTTTTTTATTACACTGTTGAAAATTGTATTGAGAATTGACAAGGAATAGCGGTTTTTTTGCTTAATTTAGCAGAAATGAAGGTGCAGTAAGATATTAAACTTGTAGGAAAAGAGATTAAGATGGAAGTAGCGGTAAGAAATATTTCAAAAAATAAATTTGGTCAGTACTTTACACCAGAAGTTGTCGCTGATTTTATGATTGAATTGGCTGACCTTAAATCAAATGCAACAATTTTAGAGCCCTCATGCGGGGAGGGTGTTTTTTTGAAGCTCTTGCACAAGAAAGGGTTTAAAAATCTAACGGCTTTTGAAATTGATGAGGACTTGGCTCAAGAATATAGTGGGGTGCGTTACGAAAGTTTTATTTCCGCAAAAATTGAAAAAAAATTCGACTTGATCATTGGCAATCCACCATACATTCGTTGGAAAAATTTGGAGTCAGACTTAAAAAAGGAACTTGTAAATAATGCGATTTGGAACAAATATTTTAATAGTCTTTGTGACTATTTGTACATTTTCATTTTAAAATCCATTGAATTACTAAATGAAAACGGACAGCTTATTTTTATTTGTCCCGAATATTGGATGAATACAACTCATTCAATTTCCTTGAGAAACTATATGGTTTCAAATGGTTATTTTGAGGAAATATATCACTTCAATGAAACTCCTATTTTTGAAAAGGTAACGGTTTCAATAGTGATTTTCAAGTTTGTTAAGAGCAGAAGCGAGGCAGAAAAAATAAAAGTAGCCAAGTTTTATGCAAATCAGAAATTAACTATTGAAACACTGAATAAACTTAAACTCAAGGAAAGTTGTAGGGATGCTGAATATTTGGATGTATCGCAATTCAAACATAATGAAAGGTGGCTTTTACATTCAGATGAAGTTAGAAGAGAGCTCAGTATTTTAGAGAATAATTGCCTAAAGAAAAATCAAAATGAGCTGTCGAATCTTTTTAATCAACAACGATTGAATTTCCATACGGTTGGAGATTTTTGTGATATTGGTAACGGCTTGGTAAGTGGCTTGGATAAAGCATTTCAAGTAAATGGACATTTGTTAAATGAACAGGAAAAAAGAGCAACAATTGATGTTGTTAAGGCTAAAGATTTAAAGCCTTTTTTTGCGGAGAGCGTTACAAAGTATATTTTCATTAAGGAAGGATTAGAAGAGCCTGTATTTTTGAAAAAATACCCTAATTTTTATAAGCATTTTCAGCAGTATAAAAACGATTTGGATAATAGATTTCAGTACAATCGAAAAATTAACTATTGGGAATGGGTATTTTTAAGAAACTTTAATCTCTTTAGCAAGTCTGAGAAAAGAATATTTGTGCCATGCAAGGAACGTATTTCCAATAAAAACTATTTTCGATTTGCGCTTGTAGCTGAAGGCGTATTTCCAACGCAAGATGTTACAGCAATTTTTAAAAAGGCCGATACAAAGGAAAGTATTGAGTATATATTAGCTTATCTAAATAACCCGATTGTATTTGATTGGCTTAGGTGTAATGGGATTGTAAAGGGAAATATTGTTGAATTTTCCGAAAAACCAATATCTAGCATTCCGTACAGGGTCATCGATTGGGCAAATCCATGTGAAGTGGAATTGCATAACAGCATTACTCAGAAAACGAAGCAATTTCTATCGAATAAAGAGGAGAGAGAATTAGTTGAAATTAATAAATTGTTTAACCCGCTTTTAACGTCTTGAAATGAAAGTAAATTATAGGGAGTTAGTAAAAAAGGTAAGAGGTACTTCAGTGCCTAAACCACTTTCAGGTACACTTTCAGGGCATGCTGCCGGAGAGCCATTTGACAAGCACGTTTACAATGAAATAAAGAAGCAGCTGCCTAAGAATACTTTTCGTCAGTATGAGTATTTAAACGATTTATATAGCAAGAACCCTGAAATAATTGGCAATAAAGCACGGCAGGAATTATTTGACTCTCCAAGTGTTCTTTTTTTATTAAGTAGGGGTAAGGATGCTACAAATAAGTGGTCTTTGGAAAATCCGTTTGATGAAAAGCAGGATGATACGGCTGATATTTTGGTTGTTAAAGATGGATTCTTCGAAATCATTGATATAAAAACAAGAAATTTATCTAAATCGGCTCAAGCGCCAAACATAATATCTTCATTTAAATTGGCCCAAATGTGTGCTAAAATGATTGATAACCATGAATTTGATAATCTATCTATAAGTTATTTTGAAGTTGATTGGGAATTGAAGGATAGGAAACTAATTTGCAAGGATGCTCATTATGCACATTTATTTAGAGCAACACCAAAAAATCTATACATTAATTGGGCTGCTGCAATGCAAATACAATTTCATGTTTCTAATTTAGATCAGGACTTTAAAGGTTCTGTTGAAGGCTGGGCGAAGGCGTATCTGAAGCACTTTGTTGCTCAAGTTTATAGGCGTTCTCAATATATGGTCGAGAAATATGCAAAGCCATTTGAAAGGTACATCAAGTAAAATATTTCTAAATGAGCAGTAGTCCAAAAATATTTTTAGCTCCGGTATCCAGCACTCAGTTGTATGCAAATTATATACGAACAGTCGATGAAGGAATACCATCGCCTGCTTTTTTTAAAATTCCTGAGTCTAATAGTTATGTAAAGCAGTTTCCCAATGCCTCCAGGATACATATTTGGGGAGTGAAAACTGTAAAAGCAACTTCTTTTAAAAAGTGTTCCGTTGGTGATTTTGTCCTATACTATCATCAAGGGGCAATGATTTCCTATTGCCAAGTTGTTTTAAAATCACAGAATCGTGCCTTGTCCGAGAAGATTTGGGGAAGAGATCGGGATAAAATCACGGGCGAATATGAGTATTGGGAGAATTTATTGTTTCTCGCACCACCCCAAAAAATATTAATGGACTTTAAGATACTTATTGGATTTGCGAATTTCAAAGAAAAGGCTAGTGTTCGTAGCTTTAATCAATACAGTACTGTTGGTATGTCAGCTATTATTAACAAATACCATTCTATTGATTTATTTTTGAAGGGGTATGAAGTAAAATCAGAAATTCTTAATAAGGCTCACTGAGTTTTTTTATTCCCATTATTTTTTTTTATAGGACTGCCCTTGTTATTGATAATGCTTGTCTCGTTTTATCC
>SCSP01000412.1 GCA_004297845.1 Bacteroidota bacterium
GTCTTGCTCTGAATATTCTACGCAGAAATGAGATACAGCATGTCCGCCAGCGCCTGTACAAACACAGCGTGAATATTCAGAGCTTAATGGAACTGAAAATTTAGAATTCAACAACCCTGAAATAATACCTTATTCAAAACCTTTTTAGATTATTTTCGCACTCCTTTTCTGCTCGGGTGGCGGAACTGGTATACACGCAGGACTTAAAAACCAGCGGTCAGAAAGGGATTTAGAAAGTATAAGGGTCTGATAGTGAAATAGTTCTTTAAAATATTGTAGTTTTAAAAATGTGAGTGGATTAAACATAGATTAAACACTCTATTTTCGTAACAAGAAAAAATTGCCCGGGTGGTGGAATTGGTAGACACGCAGGACTTAAAGTAAAATTTGAGTGCTCCCTGAGAAATCGGGGAAGTAGAACTTCTCAAATTCGGGGAATCCTTAATTCGACATATTGTCGAAAATGGTAATCCCGAGCCAAGCTTCAGAGAAATTTGAGGAAGGTGTAGAGACTATACGGGAAGTACCTAAATTCTGATTCATCAGAATATGGTAAAGAGATAGTCCAGACCACAAATTCTCAAAGTATGAGAAGGCAACGAAAGTTGTAGATGGTAAGAAAATCCTGTGAGCCTTATACGCTCATACGAGTTCGATTCTCGTCCCGGGTACCATTAGTAAAAACGCCTCTGATAACAATAAGTTATAGAGGCGTTTATTATTTATTAATGCTCACGGTATTATTTTCCAATTAAAAGATTTCTTCGTGTGTTGTACTGCAACAAATATCCTCTCTTGCTTGCATCATCCAAAAATGAACGATTCACAAGTGTTTCAACCATATTTTGTTTTTCTATAAATAATTGTATGATTCGCTCCATTCTGTTTTCCTGCATACCTATTCTTTTACCGAACTCCGCAAAATCTTCTTTACATGGGTGATTTTTCTTTTTGAATGTTTCAGACCTGAAACTGTCGGCAAATAACCCTTTATCAAAAGCAAAGTCGCTGTCATCCAAGTGCATCCTTGAGTTTATCAGATCATAAGCCGGACTGAGCCGGTAATCTCCTCTTGAGGTTTCTAAAATCGAAAAGTTTTTCAGGTGTGCATCCCCATTACTGAAAAGAAAATTGAACATCACTAATGAAAAATATTTTTCAATTTCCACCACCCATGCCGGAACATGTTTCTGAATGAGCAATCCCAATTCCTCATAGCTGAACTCATATTTATAATTTTCAGAAGTCGTTTTTGTTTTACCTGCCAGGGTTGCGAAATCTTCCTTACCCCATTTGCCTCCCTGCCCGTCCGGCAGGCGGGCATCGGGCTTTACATCAAAACGCCTGGTGATATAGGCAGGTGTACCATCCTGAAAAAATATCATGCCGTTTGCGGCAATGTCTATTCCATATACCTGACGCGCTATTTGCATGGTGAGGTGTTCATTAGCCGGAACCATATTCGCTTTTTTCAATAAGGATGGAATTGGTTTTAAGATATGCGTACCTTGTTCTTTTTCATTGGTTAATCGAAGTAAATTCCGCTCCTGCACTAAACTTAATTTCTGCTGCACACCTGAAATGGAAATATGCTTCATGTTTTCCATAAACAGGGCTACCACTTCTTCGCTTTGCTGCGGAGAATCAAAAGGCAGGATATGGCTTACCTGTTTTGCGTTGAATAAATTTTTCAGACAGGTTTGGCTGTATGTTTTGAAGCCCTCCGTAAGTGTTCCCGGACAATATTTTAATATTGGTACGCTCATTTATTATTCAGTGGTTTTACTGTTACGGCTCCGATGGTATCATACTGTGCGGTTGCCAGCATAATTCCAAAATCGTCTCTTTCATCTATTTTAAGTAACAGGCTTTGTAATTTTCTTACAGCGCCTTCGCTCAACATATTGCTGAAAAACGGAAATAAAAAATCACTGTGATATTCCTGTTCTGTTTTTGGAAGCGTTAAGCTGATGGCAGGTTTGTCTTTGTCAGCAAAATAGGTATCCTGATAACGGAAAGTATAATTCCTCCCGGGATTTTCTTCTTCAAGCACTCCTGCCAATTCCTGATTACGATATATTTCTGCTTTTCTCATTTATGTAATTCTTTTTTAAAAAAAACTTCACAACTTATTTTTTCTTTACCTCTAATTTCACTTCCAACCCCAACACATCCGCTAACTTGGTTAAAACCTCTAATGAAGGATTGCTTTGTCCTCGTTCCAATTTATAGAGTGTATTCAAACTCACATCAGCCAGTTCTGCTAAGTCGGGCTGCGTTATTCCCAACTCTTTTCTTCGTTCCTTTATTACCTGCCCTATTACTAACGATGCCATTATACTGTGATTTTTTACAAAAGTACATATTAAAGTTGAATTTTTTTAATAAAAATCACAATATAATATGATTCATTTTTCATACCTCCCAGTGATTTTGCATTTTATCGGGCTTTTGCCTTATTCGCCCTGTGGAGGGTTTTCCGGCTTGCTTGACTCTTCTTGTCGTTTCTCCTGCTCCCTTTCCTTCTTCACCCGCTCGAACGCCCTCAGACGAAGCACATCC
>SCSP01000047.1 GCA_004297845.1 Bacteroidota bacterium
ATGGGATGGCAAGCTCCCCAATGCCGTTGGCTCCACTACCCTCCCCTTCTTAAATCTCCCAACCGGCAGATAGTTATGTCTGGGCCAATTTTTCAGAATCCACATACGAGCAAACCGTAGTATTTTTGCACGGGGAGGCCTTACAAATGCCTTCGGGATAGCCTAAAGACGAATAAATTCATATCGTTCTTCCATGCTTTGTTTGTCTGCATAAATCAAGATATACAAAAGCTATCAAAATATACCAGTTCTGTCGATCTCTCCGCGTAAATATCCGGCATTAACCCTTGGTTAATAACGGTTGCATTCCTTTACCCATGTGTGGTCTGTCGTAATGATAGCGTTCAAGGAACGTTTCGACAAGATTTGTGCAGCGTTCTTGGTCACGAATGCGATATTTTACCCACCCTAAACACTCTTTTCTCACAGTTCGATTGAAACTTTCAATATATGCCTGCTCATTTTTCTTGTATGGCCTAGCCACGCGGTGGCGATTGCAAAACTCACGCACATGAAACTTGAATACTTCTTTGAACTCCGGACCACCGTCGGTTTGTAAAAGATGGACGTGGCCGTTGAATCGACGATCCATACTTCGCTTGAGGAACTGGTAGCCGTGCTCTGCGGTCAATGCTGGCGTGATGAACACATCTGCCTCCCTGGTAAATATATCAATCCCCGTAAAAGCAAACAGCTCTCCAAAATCAATGGTATCCATCTGGATGACCTCACGAGGCGTAACAGCCTTTGGTACAGCTCCTCGCTTCTGGTTTTTCTTCCACTTTGACCTGAGGATATATTTCTCTGCAAGAATCTCGTAGATCGTCGAGGCAGCAAGATGAATATGCCGATCACGTTTGAGATAGTATTGAATTTTCTCTCCACAACAATCCATTTCTCGTTCCCGAATCTCCCACACATACCGTTTGATCATCGGATCAGTCTGACGGCCAACACGTGGTCCTTTCTTGGCCTTGGTGTATCGATCAAGAAATGGGAGAAGTCCATATCGCTCCACATTTCGAAACCAAAGACGGAGGGTGTCTCGATTCACTTCTAGTTGTGCCGCAATGTCTCTTTGTGTCACACCTGCCGCATGCAGCTCCCAGGCAAGTGTAATTTTGGTGATATTTTGCATGTCCATAGTGTACATGGCCATGCCGGATATTTACGGAGAATTATGCGTATATTTGACAATTTTAAGAAGCGACGATACAATACACTTTACAAAAGGATAAACGATAATTGTTGAGTAGTTGAACTATTCAGCAGTTGAAAATTGAACAGAGATTGTTAACAGAAAATGCACAGGAGTCATATCTTCTGTGGGAGATAGTATGTTGGGCAGGCGTGCTATCTCCCACAAAGGATAGGAACCTGTGTTTTTTTATGTCTCGTGCTACCCGCCTGCAGCGCCTGAGCGCAGCGATGGCGGGCAGGTTCCCCACAGAGGGTAGAACTTTTTTTATGGCTAGACAATGGATGGGTCCTGTTAAGCAAACACTCTTTGAGCTTGTTTGGAAAGTCTTTCATGATCTCCTGTTGTAATGTGTACTTTTTTCTTGTTCATTACGCGGAAAACCTTTTCCTGTATCTCTCTTATCCAATGCGCGAAAATTCACTGCGAAAAAAAGTACACATTGCAACAGGTGGATGAAATTTTCAAACAGGTTTTTAGAGGATCGTTGAAATTAAACCGCTAGGATAATTGCTGCTACTTTTTTCCCTAATTCCGCTGCATAATTCGTGCCTCTGTCCCAAGGATAAATAGAA
>SCSP01000048.1 GCA_004297845.1 Bacteroidota bacterium
TTCACACACGCCACACCTACTCTCTTCAACGCAGGAACGCCAAAACCGCAGATGTCATCCTGCTTTCTGCTGACCATGAAGGACGACAGCATTGACGGCATTTACGATACCCTCAAACAATGTGCAAAAATTTCGCAGAGCGCGGGGGGAATCGGTTTAAGCATTCATAACATCCGTGCAACAGGTTCTTACATCCGCGGAACAAACGGAACTTCCAACGGAATTATTCCTATGCTTCGCGTATTCAACGATACTGCCCGTTACGTGGATCAGGGCGGAGGAAAACGTAAAGGAAGTTTTGCCATCTATCTTGAGCCATGGCACTCTGATGTGTTTGATTTTTTAGATCTAAGAAAAAATACAGGAAAAGAAGAAGGCCGCGCGCGCGATTTATTCCTTGCGCTTTGGATCCCCGATCTTTTCATGAAACGCGTGGAAGAGAACGGAGAATGGTCGCTCTTCTGCCCCAATGAAGCACCCGGATTATCCGACTGCTGGGGGGAGAAATTTGAAGAGCTTTATACCCGATACGAAAAAGAAGGAAAAGCCCGAAAGACCATCAAGGCACAAGACATCTGGTTCAAGATAATGGAGTCCCAGATAGAAACCGGAAATCCTTACCTGCTCTATAAAGATGCGGCTAACCGAAAATCCAACCAGCAGAATCTCGGCACTATAAAATCATCCAACCTCTGCACAGAAATTCTTGAGTATACTTCTGCTGATGAAGTTGCCGTGTGCAATCTTGCCTCCATCGCGCTGCCCCGCTTTGTGATAAACGGAGAGTTTGACCACAAGAAATTATATGACGTAACCCGTTCCGCTACACGCAACCTGAACCGGGTTATTGACGAAAATTATTATCCTGTTCCTGAAGCAAGAAATTCCAACATGCGCCACCGTCCCGTGGGATTGGGTGTACAAGGTCTTGCCGATACATTTGTCATGCTGAATATGCCTTTTGAATCGGAAGAAGCGCGTCAGTTGAACAAAGAAATATTCGAGACCATTTATTTTGCCGGCATGACCGAATCAAAAGAGCAGGCAAAACAGTTCGGCCCTTATGAATCGTATCCGGGGTCCCCTGTATCCAAAGGTATTTTTCAGTACGATATGTGGGATGTAACTCCCTCTTCGCGCTGGAACTGGACAGAACTGAAAGCAGAAGTAAAAAAACACGGAGTGCGCAACTCGCTCTTACTTGCTCCAATGCCAACTGCCTCCACCTCGCAGATACTGGGCAACAACGAGTGCTTTGAACCATTCACTTCCAACATCTACACCCGCAGAACGCTTTCGGGCGAGTTTGTGGTAGTGAATAAATATCTTTTGAAAGACTTAGTTAAACGTAAACTGTGGAACGATAATCTGAAGAACAAGATCATAGCGGGAAACGGTTCTGTTCAGGGCATTGAAGAAATTCCGCAGGACATGAAAGAACTTTACAAAACAGTTTGGGAGATCAGGCAAAAAGCGGTCATAGACATGGCTGCCGATCGCGGAGCCTACATCTGCCAATCCCAATCATTGAACCTTTTTGTTGAGAACGCAAATTTCGGCAAGCTCACCTCCATGCACTTTTACGCATGGAAAAAGGGCCTCAAAACCGGTATGTATTACCTGAGAACCAAAGCGGCAACCGATGCTATTAAATTTACTGTGGATCAGGCGCAGCTCAAACAATCTGCCGCGGTTGCAGTTGAAGCTACTGCCGAAGCCGGTGTACAGGAAAAAACATCACAGAACACCATTGCTGCTGAAAGAGCAGTGGTTTATGCAACAGAACAACCTCATTCAACTATCGCTTCGAAAGACGCTATGGCACAAATAACATGCTCACTGGACGATCCGGAGGGATGCGAGGCGTGCGGAAGTTGACCCCCTTCTCCCCCCTGCCCCTTCTCCTTGAAGATATAATGGGGATAAGCAGCAGGATTAAATCGCTTCGTGGAGTTTGTATATATTTGTCGGTATAATTGAAACCTTTTTTGCTGCAATGCGTACAGTCAGGCGCGTAACTATACATTAAACGGGATAAATTAGTACATTTTGATTTTCAAAAAACTGAAATTTCAATGTCAAGAGTTTTTGTAAAGGCAGACAAACTTGAGGACATACAGAAGTTTTTAGAAAGCATTCCTGATAAGTACGACATTTTGGATGAAGGGATAGATATTCAAATACAAAAAGAATATATCGAGCAGTCCCATACTTTTGACCGGGGCGAATTGACAGAAAAAGAAATCCTCGGCCTAAGTAATATCTTGTTTGACAAAAACGCATCAGTAGATAAAAAGAAAAAGGCATTAGTCCTATTAGCACATCTTGGAACTGTTGAAGCGTTCAGACAAATTGAGAAGTACAATAACTACTCTGAAAATGAGCTGAAACAATGGACGCTTTTGTCCTTGCAAGAATGTAAAATGTTTCTTGAAAGTTCTCTGCTTGATGAAAGCTCAGGATTTATTTCGACCGGACTTGGTGGACTTGATAATAGATTAAGGTATTATTTCGTTGTTACAACTGTAACCGACAAACCTTTTACCGACTCACAAAAAAATATAATTAGAGATGAATACAAACTTGTTTGCAAAGAATTAAATTGCGTAATGGAGTCAACGGGCTTTTTTGACACATTTATTGGGCTGACAGTATTAGTCTCATTTGACGTTGCGGTGGGAGATGTAATCGAAAATGGAATAAAAAAATGCAATGACTTGGGGGAATTTGTTTTTGGACATTATTTCGTTACAAACGTAAAAGTGCCAGGAACAGAAGAAATTCTAGATATCATCAAGGACATTAAAGGAAAAAATAAATAATCATGGCAGATATTCTCGATAAAATAAAAAAATAGAGGCGCTAATATTAGGTGCTGCAACCGTTGGAGAAAAAATTGCAGCCATCTCCGCTAAACAAAGAATACTTGACAAGTTCCCGGAATTCGGTGAAAACCCCATTTAAAAGTAGTGCTCCTCTATTAGGTACGCAAATAACAAGTTTAAGGCAATATAATGCAGCATAACCACAATGATTTTTTTTTGTAAGCTTACAGATAAAATAAGACCAATAATTATTAACTTAAAATTGGACAAAAATGAAAAAACAACTACTTTTTACAGCAGTATTCTTAGGGATAATGACATTTTCGTCCTTCGGACAACAAATTCTAAATGGTGGATTTGAAACTTGGCACACGCAAGGACAAGGTGAAGACCCCGACAATTGAGGTTCATTGTTTAATCAATTTAATTCAAACTATGTTCTTTCATCAAAAACCAATGATGCAAATACAGGAACAAATGCATTAAAACTTGTTTGCGACACAGGAACAGTTCAGCCGCCACTCGGAAGTGGAATCCCAAAGGATACCATTTATGGAAGCGTGATGCTCGGATTAGTCAATGCTCAGGTAAGCAATGCAAAAGTTCCGTTTTCTTCCGAGCCGGATTCGCTTACAGGATATATGAAAGGAACAGTCATTAATGGCGGACTTTACATGAATATGAAACTTTATAAGGCAGGAGTAAACATTGCAAGCGCAACTTATTTCTTTGTTTCAAGTAAAACCAGTTACACACGGTTTTCCGTTCCTGTAACTTATTCACAAAATATTGCGCCCGATACGATGACATTTACAATTTTGGCAACACATCCAGGGTTAAGTATTTCGGCTGACCCTAGTAATGTGTTTTACATTGATGATTTAACGCTCATTTACAATCCTAACGGAATTAATGATATTCAGAATGAACTGGGATTATCAGTTTATCCAAATCCATTTTCAACTGAGACAGCTCTTCAGACAGATAAAATTTCCAAAGATGCAACGCTGACAGTTTATAACTCATTTGGACAGCATGTAAAGCACATAGACAATCTTTCCGGTCAGACAATAACTCTGCACCGTGATAATTTACCAAGCGGACTGTATTTCATTCGCTTGACACAAGACAACAAAACATTCACAACGCACAAATTAGTAATCACGGACTGACATCACAGTTCACGACAAAATGCAACTGTGGCTGGTGCGCTTTCGGCATGCGGAGAGATGTTTCCGCAGGCAGTTTTGCAACTTGATACTCCCCTGGGGGAGAAGTCCCCTTCATAGCAAAAGTGTGAACAAGAATGTGAACAAGAAAAAAAAGATTTGTTCACACGATTATCCCTATGAAAATCAGGAACTTACAAACAGTGTACGGGCGGAGGAACTACAACGCCTTAAATATCGCATTACAAAAAAACACTATGTTTTGAATAATTTCCTCTATCAAAATCAATTATCATAGGTGCTTTTCAAACACTCTACTTTGTTTAACTAAATTGAAATAGATATAAACAGATGGACTAAATATGGACTAAGCATGGACTAATGATGTATATTTGTTTCATGGCTACCATAAAATTCTTCATTCAAAGTAAAAACAACCCTGCCGGAATCTATGTAAGATTAAGAGAGGGTGTAAGCGTTGATGCGAAAGCCAAAACCAAATTTGCTATTAATCCCTCCAACTGGAGCGCTACTAAAGGGCAACCCAAAAATTTAAAGAACGAGGGGTTTAAAAAGTTGCATGAAGACCTTGCTTCATTACGCAACACTTTATTAAACCATTATAATAAGAGCGTTGGTAAATATACCATTAATACACAGTGGTTAAAGGACTTCATTAATCCGCCTCAACAAGTTGGAACTATCCCGACCAAGTTAGTGCCCTATTTTGATTATTATTCTTTGCACAAAAAAAATGCAATAGGTACGACCACATACAAAAGGAATAGGGTTTATAAGCACCTTATAGAACGCTTTGAAAAATCAGCTAAAAGGAATTTTTTCATAAAAGACGTAAACGCTGACTTTAAATTAAAATTTGAGGAGTATTGCCTTAAAGAAAACTACGCTCACAACACGATTGCGCGAACAATAAAATTTATTAAAACCATTTGTTACCATGCCCGGAATAACGGAATAGAAACTCATTTTCAACTAAATAATATTGTGGTAAAGTTGGAAAAAGTCGAGAAAGTATTTTTAAGTATTGACGAACTTAAACAAATAGAAAAAACAAAATTTGAAGCGGACTATCTGCAAAATGCAAAAGATTGGTTATTGATTAGCTGTGAAACAGGGCAGCGTGTATCCGATTTTTTACGTTTTACTAAAGAGCAGATAAGATATGAAAATAAAAAACCTTTGATTGAGTTCACCCAAGTAAAAACAAATAAAATAATGACCGTTCCATTAAGCAGAAAAGTGATGGAAATACTCAAAAAACGTAAAGGAAATTTCCCCCGGCAGATAACTGATCAACGGTATAATGAGTATATCAAAGAAGTTTGCAAATTGGCTGGATTAACTCAAAAAGTAAAAGGCAGCAGAAGGGACCCGGAAACCGAACGCAAAGAAACTGGTATTTTTGAAAAATGGCAATTAGTTACTTCGCATATTGGCAGAAGATCATTTGCAACGAACAATTATGGGCGTGTTCCGACCTCTTTATTGATTGGCGCAACAGGACATTCAACGGAAAAGATGTTCCTTGAATACATAGGTAAGACCGACACACAAAAAGCAATGCAATTAGCAGAATACTTTTAAGCAATAAATAAATAAAACTCAATTAAAATGAAAATTATCAGGAGCATACAAAACCGGATTTATCAATTAAGGGGTGAAAGAGTAATGCTGGATTTTGATTTAGCAGCCCTTTATGAAGTGGAAACAAGGGTTTTGAATCAGGCGGTAAAACGCAATATTGACCGCTTCCCGGAGGACTTTATGTTCCGGCTTAAAACTTTTGAGCTTGACAGCATAAGGTTTCAAATTGATTCCATTAAACAAAGTTCATCATCACAATTTGTGATGATGGGCGAAGTATCACAAAACCGTACAGATAAATATTTGCCCTATGCTTTTACAGAGCAGGGCGTAGCCATGTTGAGCGGGGTTTTAAATTCCGAAAAAGCAGTAAAGATGAATATAGCCATAATGAGGGCTTTTGTTGAGATAAGGCGGATCGTATTAAACCAAAAGGATTTCAAAAAGCAATTACAGGAAATTAAAAAACGGATTGGCAACCATGATATGCAGATTTCACACATATACGAGGCAATAGAAAATTTATTAGACGAAAAAGCATCTCAAATAAAATGGGAAGAAAGAGAGCGAATAGGGTTTAAAAAGTAACGCTCAAATATGGTAGGAAATGAAATATTCCTTTAAAAACTTAAATAAAAGCATTGACAGGTGGATAGCCGCCAAGACCAATCTTGCACCGGATAAGGATTATACAGAATCATTTTTAAGAGAACGATACACAGAATTAGTAAACGACTTTGACGGGTTTAAAAAATTCATAAAGAATCAGCATTTTCAAACTGCTTATCACAAATATAGAATTGGGGATTACAATGATTTGGAAAATATATTTTCTATTGATAAAGAACTTTTCAGAAAAACTAAAGAAGCCATAACCATTTTAGAAATAAAAAGAAAACTTGACGGCTCACATGAGCCATTAAAAAATACGAATGAAAAATATAGCGGAAAAATGAAAAAATGCAAAGAAAAATTTATCACAGATATAAATGAACTGTGCGATGAGTGTCCTACAAGGGAGAAGATAAAGCAGGGACGTTTAAATACGATTCAAAAATGTGAGCTTATAAAATCAGCTAACACTAAAGAATTTTATTTTGATTATTTGAAGAAAAAAATTGAGCACGCTAATCAAACAATAGAAAGAGTAATAAATGCGGAATTACAAGGCGGAACAATTAAAGAAAATACAGGAGCTTTATATCTAAGCTGGAAAGATTGTATAAAATATTTTAATGAGGAGTTGAATATTATTGAAAAGGCACAGCCAGAACAGGAAAAAAATCCATATAGAGGAGATAAAACGAAGAAAGCTGAAATGGAGAAAAAAATCCATCACTATAAAGAAAAAAAATGGTGTATCCCATTCAGGGAATTACATCACACCGTTATTACTGTTTGCGAATTTGTAAAGCCAGTTTGCCCCAACATTGAACCCTTAAAATACTTTGAATATTTTTTTAAGGAAATTGATTTTGATAAAATTGATAACGAACTCAGCAAGGTAGAAACACTTAAATACTGCAATACTATTTATTACGGGTTGGAGCAGATATTTAAAGGGGATATTGACAAAGAAATACTGGATTACCAAAATAATATTTCACAGCTTACAAAGGAACAGATAAGCGAAACGCAAAAAAAAATAATCGAGTTAATCGGAAACCTTAAAAGACAAGCCCGAACCAATGAAGCAGGAATAAGTTTTACCCAGCGTTACAATGCACTTTACAAGGAGATTGAAAAAAGAGAAAGATTAAGTAGTATTGATTATCAAATATTGATTTCGCATTTTAACGAAACAATATTAAATAACCTATTAAGTACATACGAAATAATAAACGAAACATTCAAAGAGATAACACCCCTGATAAAAAGTTTGTCAGAACACACAGAGGAGCAAACGGAAACTGAAACTGGAAAACATGATGTAAAATCGAGTAGAGAGGAACCACCAAAAATTGATTACAACACACAAATATTTACAAGTAAAAAAGGGTATCAAATATTTGAAGCGTTTAAAAATGAAATAGTAACTGATGCGACTGAATACGCTGATTATAGTTTTCTTTTTACTAAATTAAAACAGGATGAATTTATTCACGAAATGAAACACAAAAAATTTATAACCTATTTAAGCAACAACCATAAATCCTCCCTTGCTTCAAAGGGATATATACAGTTTAAATTTTCATCAACTGCCACAAAAAATAAAGCATATTCCCGTTATAAAAAGCAATTTCAATAAGCTAATATCATCATATTATAAATAGTACAATCATAGTACACCACCGTACTACAAATAATATGCTGCCTTCCTGAATATTTGCCTATTCATTTAAAATGATAGGCAATGAAAAATTCTACTCTTATCCACGATGTAACCCCCGAACAAATAACATCATTATTTGAAGGGTTACAAAATCAATTAGCAGAACTCAAAAAAAACTTTGAGCCGAAAATCCCTAATGAGTATTTAACACGCAACGAAGTTGCGGAAATGCTTAAATGCGACCTTTCAACTATCCATAACTGGACTAAGAAAGGAAAATTAATTCCTTACGGTATTGGGAACCGGGTTTATTACAAACGTAATGAAGTAGAGGCGGTATTGTTACCATTTGGGAAGAACAAAGGGACTGATAAAGAAAAATAATAACATGATACCTACAATGAAGAACCATATCACCCCGAACCCGCAATTAAACGGAGAGAAAAAAAAGATAATCCTGCTTGATCAGGATAAATTTTACAACAGGAAACAAGAACCGATACCCCACACTGAAATATTAGCAAAGTTGCTTGAATGCTTTGAGCCGTTGGACTTTGAAGCATTGGCGTTCCCCCATGCAGAAAGTTTACGCAAGCAATTAGCCGAACTGGATAAAAAATTAACCAACCCGGACGGCAGCATAAATACGGATGAATCCCTTTGTCGTGAAAGGGAACAATGGAAAGATGTAAAAAAGCAAACTGATAAACTGAAACTAAACATCAAACATTTTTTGGTTTTATCAGTTGAAAATGTTTTGCAAATGGCAGAACAAAAGAAATGGGGGCTATGTAAGAACCATGATTTCATTTACTTGTATAACGGAACTTATTGGGCAAGCATTGATCAGGAGGCATTCCAAAAGTTTTTAGGTGAAGCTGCCGAAAAAATGGGGGTAGCTAAAATTTCAGCAAGGTTTTACCAATTCCGGGAGCAATTATTTAGTCAATTCCTTGCTACGGCATACCTGCCGACACCACACCCCCCGAAAGATGTGGTATTTATCAATCTGAAAAACGGAACTTTTGAAATAACGCCACAGGGAATAAATCTCAGGGAATTTGACCGAGCTGACTTCATTACCTATCAGTTACCATTTGAATATAATCCCGAAGCAAAAGCACCATTATTTGAAGCATATCTGAATAAAGTATTACCGGATAAAGACAGGCAAAACATACTTTCTGAATATCTGGGATATGTATTTGTAAAAACCACCACCCTGAAACTTGAAAAAGTTTTATTTCTATATGGCACAGGTGCAAACGGTAAATCGGTATGCTTTGATATTGTGAAAGCGCTTTTAGGAGAACATAACACGTCTGAATATTCCTTGCAAGACCTTACCGATACCAAAGGATACCACCGGGCAATGATCGCTAACAAGTTGGTGAACTATGCCAGCGAAATAAGCGGAAAACTTGAATCAGCAACTTTTAAACAGTTAGCTTCCGGGGAACCAGTTTCAGCACGTTTGCCTTATGGTAATCCTTTTGAAATTACCAATTATGCCAAAATGATTTTCAATGTGAACGAATTACCTAAAGAAGTTGAACATACAAACGCTTATTTCAGGAGGCATTTAATTATCCCTTTTGACGTAACAATACCTGATGCCGAACAAGACAAACAACTGGCTCAAAAGATTATTGCAACCGAATTATCGGGAGTTTTTAACTGGGTGCTGGATGGATTGAAACGATTACTTGCTCAAAACAATTTCACCGACTGCGAAGCGGTAAGGATTGCCTGTGAACAATATGAAACGCAATCTGATAGTGTGAAGATATTTTTAGAGGATGAGGGATATATTATTTCTCATTCAGTTAGCAAATCCCTGAAAGAACTTTACAATGAATACAAAGCATATTGCATGGATGGCAGTTATTTCAAGTGTGCGGTAAGAACCTTCAGCGAAAGGTTACGAAACAGCGGATATAAGATTGAACGTAAAAACTATGGCAATGTAGTTTATATAGAAAAAAAAGATGTTTTCTAACCTACACTTTATACACTACATACACTTGTCTCATGTAAAAAGTGTAGAAGTGTAGGAAGTGTAACAATAAAAACAAAAGTTTTTTTACCGTTAATAAAACTAACCCTGATTTTATTTGATGAGCGTCCTAAACAGAACAGTAAGTTACTTTCCCGGAATAACCGCCACCACTCAAGGCGTGGAGGTGAATTTACAGGACTTGCTACAAAGCGCAAAGCACAAAGAAAGAATATTGCAACTCCGTCAAAGTGATCCCTCACAGCAAAAGCAACTAAAAGAACAACTGCCATGCTTTACCGTTGCCGGAACATTCAACCGTAGGTGTGATGACGGGCTTATTAAACCCTCAGGACTGGCAGCAGTGGACTTGGATAGTGCGGAGGATTACGATGCTATTCACTTGCTCCACGAACTAAAAAAAATTGATTGTATTGCATACACTGGGTTATCATGCAGAGGGCAACGGTTATTTTGTATTGTTCCTTTCAAATATCCCGATAAGTATGTAAAACATTATGAACGCCTGCTCCAATCATTTACAGATATGGGGCTGCCTATGGGTGATGACTGCCATAAAATAATATCACAGCCCCGCTTTGTTTCGTGGAATGACGGCAGTACACAGTTTTTTAATCACAATGCAAAGCCGTATCACTTACTCCCAGCAGAAAAAAAATATTTCACAATAAAACGGAACTACCAGTACATCGGAACCGGTGCAGCTCCCGAAAATTCTTTTCAGTGGTGCATGGAGCAGATAAACAAAAGTCATTCATTCACAGTAGAAAAAAACAGGCATAAATACATTATGGCTCTTGCAAGGTATTGTAACATCAAAGGACTGTCAGAAGATGAAACATTAAACGGTTGCCTGCAATTTATTCAACAGGATTTCCCCGACATAGAAATAATAAAGATTGTAAAACACATATACGCTACACAGAGCGACAGCCACGCAAAGCGACCATTCACACACAAAGCAACAGTGTTTAAGCCACATGAGCAACCAAAGTCCCATCCACAGGCATTTGAGCCACCACAGCCAAAGGAAACGGTACAAGTGAGGGAATTACTGCCCGCAGAGGAAACAAATAACAGCGATAAAATAGCGATAGAACAGGCAAATAACAAACGAAAAACAGACGAAAAGCCCGAAAACTGGACGGATGAAATAACAGAACTTGAACACTACTTTTCAACAGCAACCCAGCCATCCGGTCCCGTGAAGTTGAACGCCTGCCAAACAATAACGGATATTTCAAAATTCATTGCCGGACACCTTGCCATCGTGAAAGCGAACAACGGAAACCGGATATTTTTACCATACCTGAACCGATTACAGGAACTAAAAACAATACTTAACCCTTAACACTATTTCACAATGAAAGCAAAACAAATTACAGCCCTTGAAAGTTATTTCAAAACTGAAAACGAACACTGGAACGGATTTACTTTTGAAATGCTTTGCGAAGTATTACAGCAGGGGCAATTTGAAAACCCCGAACTGCCTTTGCAGTTGTTTGACAATGCAACTAATATGTTTTGCGATAAACACGAAACACCATTACAAGCCATTGAACAGTTTGCCGGAGAATTAGACAAACACAAACTTACAGCAATACAAAAAATATTCCTGTATAAATGGGTTTGTAAATACCTGAACGGAACGGAATATGAAAAACTGGATTTGACCCCGACAAAAGATTTACTGGAAGGTAAATACGAGAAACTAAAAGCAGAAAACGAACCTGTAAAGCCATTGGTAAAAAATATTCGTGAAATGCTCAAAGAAATAATGCAAAAGGAAGCTTCACTATTGCCGGAAACCTTAAAAGGACTTGACCCAGTTCAGCGTTTGAACATCCTATGTAAGTTAATGCCTTATGTATTTCCGAAGGTGGAGGCGGTGGATTCCGAAAAGGGTGAACCCGGTAACTGATAACATTCCTTAATGATTTAGGTTATTTTTGAAAAAAAATCAATATTTATCAGATGCCTGTTTTATACGATGACTGTTTGAAGGTAAGCGTTTCATTTTTGAAGCGCCACGGATACCTCAAACCTGACCATTGCCAAAGCGGTACAATCTTTTGGAGTGTTGGCGAAGGAGAAAGCAAAGAAATTACGGCACGGATAGGCATTTCAGTAAATACATACAGAAGCCCTTACATTGAACTGTATTACACTTGCAACAGCAAGCCGGTAAACTACCGTGTGCAACTTGTTTCAATTCCCTCAAATTTAGGCAAAGGCGTTGTATGGTTTTTTGTTTGCCCGCACACCGGAAAGCGTTGCCGGAAACTTTATTTAGTGGGTGAAAGGTTTTTGCATCGCAAAGCGTTTATAGGGTGTATGTATAAAAAGCAAACACAATCAAAGCGTTGGCGGTTATGGGATAGCATATTAGATTGTGAAGATGCAAAGGAAAAAATTCACAGCCGTTATTTCAAAAAGCATTACAACGGCAAGCCGACAAAGCGTTATTCCCAACTATTGAAAAAAGGAGAGAAAATAGTAAGTCCCTTTGAACTTGAAAAACTGTTTCGTTAAAGTAGTTTTTTAGAAACCTGTTGAAATAAAATGGGATGAAAATTAATCATCTTTACTTTTACCTTTGCCATTAAACCATAGTGGCAGGTACTTATATTTTCCAATTTCTGTTTTTAAATTTGAGGCGATTTTTAATATCTCTTCCATCTTCCTTACAATTTCTTCATGTGGAGGTGTAGCACCTTCTTTAAGAGTTCCTGCTTTAGATAATGAATCACGAATAGTGTCATATAATTCTTTATAAAACTCTCGAATCCTTTTTCTTAGATTTTCATTGGTAATTAGATAGATTCTTTTTTTATGTTCATCGAAATTATATGTATTGCCATCAAGTTTGTTTATGTCCTCAACGTAAGTGGTTTGATTTTTCTTGAACGTATCTTTTATGCTTTGAATGATTGCACAAATGTCTTTCAATTCATCTACTAAGCATATTTTTATAAAATCAATTTCTGCTTTTCTTTCTACTCTAACTCTGATTAATACTCCTAAAAAACCACCTATAATAGCCAAAAATGCTCCTGCAAGGAGCATTCCGATCTGAAACAAAGCCGAAGGCATTACTTCACTCGAATTTGATAATAGGATTATCGCTTCCATCAAAACTATATGAACCAAAACGAATTTGCAATCCGATAACTTGTGCAATGGATTTAGCGTTAGCTAAATCTGAATCTGGAACAATCATGTAAAGCGTAGCTGGAATTGCTTTCATATTTTTCCATTGCTGTATGCAATTAGCAATCCCTCCGTTTCTTTTAACCTCAATTATATACATAATCCTATTGGTTGCTTTATCGGAAAGAATTAAATCGGGAAATATATTAGCAATAAAATTTTGTTCTTTATCTAAATTTGATAAAACATTATATTTAGCAGAGAATTTATCTACAAGATTTTTTACAATTTTGTCGTGTTCTGCCTTAATGGAATCCATTGTTTGAGGTTTTGCAATAATCATTTAAGAATTTTTATTCTATGATTTGTGTACGCCCCCGGCATAATTTGGTTTCGTTTTTTAGACAACGTAAAGTTGGAATCTTTATTGCTTGGCGAAAATAACAAAATGCAGTACATAATTAACCAAGTTTTCAACACAGAATTGTATTGTAATCGTCAATTAACATAATTTTTAGCTATATTTCAATGAATAGTGGCAAATCCCTGTCTGATTCAAATCACCCAAAGGTGTGCATCTTATTAAGGTATCTGTTATATAATTTTTGAAATAAATTACATCATTCCCACTTATCTTTTTTCTTTGCTTCGTCTATTGTCTGCCACTGCATATTTGACGGGCAGTCGCACCCGCCTTTCTTCAAAGGGATTTTATGATCCACTACATATCCCTTTCTTCCTTTGGGATAACCTGACTGTTTCATAAAATCGTGTTTGGCTGCTGAGCTTCTCTTAATTTTTCCGTTCTTATCTCTTTGTACTGACGAAGGTGCGCTGGTTGAGTAGTGGGTACTCTTTGGCTTGGAGCTTTTCGTGTAGCTTTTACTCGGCTTTGTAGAACTGCTTTTATAAGTGGATGTTTTATTTTCTTTATATCGTTTATCGGGAGTACCGTCTTTTTTGTAGTGTTGAGCAAACAACACATTCACAAAAAACAGTACACTAAGTAAACATGAAATTAATTTTTTCATTCTGTGGGTTTCTGCAAAGCCACACAAATATATTGCTTTTCATTTCTTAAACTCCATTGCTGGGGAAAGCAATATTTTAAAAAGTTAAGGAAAGTTGAAGAAAATTAGTTTTAAAACCCTTTAAACAATTCTTCCAAAGAAATTTTCAGCCCTTCGGCAATTCTATTCAAAACAAAAATTGACGCGCCCACCCTACCTTTTTCTATTCTTATTAGGTTAGGTTTTTCCATAAAACAAATTCGCGCCAACTCACCAACAGAAATATTTTCATCACTCCTTTTCCTCCGAATGTGATTTCCTATTCGGACGTTAAATTTCACCCTTTCGCGTTTTTCTTTTTCAGATACTCTCATTGTACAGTTTTGAGCCAGTACAATGAAAAGATATTTTAGTTTTGCAGAGGGTATCTAATTAGACACCCACAAACGAGGTGCTACTACAAGCTACCTCACAAAAAAAAGTAATGAGTGTCCACCTTATCAAACAATACCAGTCCGAAGTTGAAAAAGTAATTGACTTTGGCGGAACCAAAAAAGAAACCGCCATCCGTACCGGATTTCAAAATTTATTGAATGAATACGCAAAGCAAAAGGGCTTAATGCTTATTCCCGAAGTAACTATTAAAACCGCTAAAGGAAAAAACGTAACACCGGACGGCACATTAAAAGATTCTCTGCGCCAGGACTGGGGCTACTGGGAAAGCAAGGACGAAGCCGACATTATTGACGAAGAAATTAAAAAGAAGTTTGATAAGGGCTACCCATCTGATAATATACTGTTTGAAGATAGCCAAACCGCAGTATTGTTTCAAAGTGGTGCAGAGGTTGAGCGGATAAAGATGAGCGATGCCGAAGCCCTCGACCGTATCATTCACAGCTTTATAAATTTTGAACGCCCCGAAGTAAAAAACTTTCGCAAAGCGATTGAGTTATTCAAACAGGATATTCCGAAAGTTACCGATACACTCCGCGATATGCTGGAGGAACAGGAAAAGGGAAACCCAACCTTTGTAAAGGAGCGTGATAAATTTTTAAAACTCTGCCATGACAGCATTAACCCCGATGTAACGAAAGCGGATGTGCGGGAAATGATAATTCAGCACATCCTTACCGAAGATATTTTTAATACCATTTTTGACGAAACACAATTTCACCGTGAAAATAATATTGCCCATCAATTAGAGGGTGTTATAAATACCTTTTTCACAGGAGCAATAAAACGAACCGCCCTTTCTACATTACAGCATTACTCACAAGCCATTAATGCAGCAGCAGCCGGAATTGCTGACCACCACGAAAAGCAAAATTTTCTCAAAGTAGTTTACGAAACATTTTACAAAAGCTACAACCCTAAAGCTGCCGACCGTTTGGGCGTGGTATATACTCCAAATGAGAT
>SCSP01000049.1 GCA_004297845.1 Bacteroidota bacterium
GATCTCAGGGGTTTATTCGTACAGCTTGGTTTCAGAAGGAACAATGATCCATTCCGGGAAAATCGCGTTCTGCAAATAATCCTCTTTACTCTTGAAAACTTTAATTGATCTTTTTTTCCTCCACCTGTATTATTTCATAAGTAGCGGCATCATAAATATACGCCACCACGTAACAATGGCTGGGATCAGGAGCAGTATTGTTAAAGTTAACGGGCAGTGTATAATTGAAAGTTCTTACAACCGTATCTCCGGAAGAGATATTGCCTGAAACAAGTGTATCTCCATAGCTTGAAGTGATACCGCCTCTCAACAGATGGCGATGAACATAATTTGTATCATTAGATGGGCTTGGCAATGTATAATCCTTTTGAGGAGAAACAATACTGTCTTCTGTCAGAAGTAAAACGATTTTGTAAGTGCCATTAAGAGCATTAAGAAATTTGCAACGCACCGATGTACTAAGTTGACGCGGTCCGGAATAATACGTGTTGATGATTTGAATATCTGCATCCGGAGCTACTGCAAGAATAGAACTTACAAGCCCGCCCCATTCACCCACATCCTTCAAGTGATCATTGGCGGGATGATCTTTCCTGTTCACCATGCCAACAGGATTGTAAGCCACCTCAAAGTCTGTAAAGTATGCATCCCCTTCGTTACAATGAAAATCGGCAGTATACAATGGCGGAGTTACTTGTGCCCAGCTGCCCGAATGAATTGTCACAGCAATAATTTTTCCTTCATACTGGGGATTGATTTGTAACGTATGTATGGTCTGCGCGGCAGGAGGGCAGTTGCCGCATTGATGCCCGGTAAACTCTTCTATCAACACTTTGCGAACTTTTACTGTGCTGGTATCTCCTCCTCCTGTTGTCTCGGGCAGATATGGATTTTCCACTTTATCGCAGGCAGAGAGGAATAAGGAACAAGGTATAAGGTATAAGGTATAGGGTATAAGGTAATATTTGAGAAAATGTTTCATATTTCGTAGATTTTAAAAGCTGGATGTTACCGAAAGCATTAATCCGTTTGAGGCAGGAACATAGCGGCAGACACCCCCCACACAGAAAATTCCGGCACGCTGCCTGCCATAGCCAAGAGCGATACGAGTAGCATTTTTCACATATACTACAGTAGCGTTGTAATAATGAAGCTGTTCATTGGCTTTGTCATTGCCGTAATTGTATTGGTCTTGTAAACTGATAAGCCAGTTTTCTCCTGTACCATATTCAACCAATCCCATTGCCCAGTTTTTATAATCCTGTTTAGTGGAAAGATGCTGCAACTCTATTCTAACTGATTTCGAACTGCTGATTTTATAAGTAAGTTCCGTCATGCCGATATTAGAATAAATTGTTTCGTATCCTTTTAATCCCTGTATTACATTTTTATTATAAACCTGATTTGTATAGATCAGAACGAGTTTAAACTTGGGGCTGAACTTACGGGTGATCTCAATATTGAGGTCTTGAAAATAAGCATCTCCCAATGCGAATGGATGGGTGGTGTATCCAATGCGGGAACTGTCATACATTGGTATAGTGGGGGTGGTATCAAGGCCGTTAGCGCCCGAAAAATTTATCGCGAGGTCTGTTCCGTATTTTCCTCCGAGTTTGGTTTCCTTATTTAACTTTTTCTGAATATCTATTTGATACCCGATTTCTCCGTTTGACTGAGTGGCGTATGGATAAAATGCGAGAAGAGAATATGTATGCTGCCGGGTGAGCGAGGAAAGAAAATTAATATTCAAATCACTGCCTGTTGCAGTCCGGTCTGACTTAAAAGAAAAATTATCCGTACGCTTTGCACCAAGCGATAATCCGAAACCTTTTTGTGAATATGCGGCATTGAGAAGAATTGCTTCTCCCGGCCTGTAAATAAATTTATTGGAGGCTGAAGGGTCGTTTATTTTGTAAGCATATTCCGCCATCACATTTATTTTTTTTCGGTTGATGGAGATACGTCCCGCAGAGGCGCCTACATTTTCAGGGACATTGAGCGTGCTGGTTTGATACGTTACTTTGTCCCCATCCTGAAATTTGCTCACAAAACTTCCGCCAAATATTATTTGCGTGGGGGAGTCGGCCCATTTCCTGATTAACTCGCCCAAACGGACTTCTCCGTCAAATCCCCGCACGATGCCGGGTCCCTGTGAAAAATAACTGCGCTGCTTGGCGACCAATCCTTTCAGGTAAAATCCGTTTACGGTATATTTTAAACGCAGACCGTCAAATACGTTATCAATTCCCAATCCCTTTTCTTCGTAGGCGCGTAAAACCATTCCGCTGCCAAATTGCTCGTAAAAATTTCCGGCTGTAACTTCCAGTTCGTCCACCACATAATTTGCGTAGCGATACGGAATGCCATTCCCTTTATATCGGGGGTCAAAGCCCTGAAGGGTGTTGAGGTAACTTTCGTAACGGATTCCTGCTTTGAAATTTCCTTTAACGTAATTAATATTAGCAAAACCATTCATCAGCATCTTTTCGGGAACAGGAGCAGCGCCAATGCCGGAATCGGGGTTGTAATACTGCGCATCCAGCTGTATATTTCCGTGTATCTCACCGGCATTGTTGGAAGGAAGGGAGGGGGGGGAATCGTCCTGGGCGGAAAGAAATGAATAAATGGAAAGAAGAAAAAAAGAAGATAGTATTTTTTTCATAAAGAAGAAATCGTATCCACCGATTTACGAATTTGTATTGATTAGTACATGGGCAGATTAATGGCCGATTTTTTCCCTTTTCACAATTTTCCTAACCACTTCAATGTACTGTTCTTCATCCCCGTCTTTAAATCCAATATGCTGCCAAACGATGTTTCCCTTGCCATCGAGAATAAATGTATGCGGAGGCATGTTTACGTTCATGGCGCGTTTGAAATCGGAATTTATATCAAGGTATTCTTCGTATTCCCAGCCTTTGCTGTTCACATAGGGAGCTACCTTGCTTGAGCTTTTGGAATCATCAATGGAAATTGCGATAAGCTTAACGCCAGTTTCCTTTTGCCAGTCGCTGTAAACTTCCGCAACAGCATTCAATTCCTTTTTGCAGGGGGCGCACCAGGTAGCCCAAAAGCTGATGATAATCGGCCTGCTATCATTTGAGAAGGTAGAAGAATTAACGGTTTTTCCTTCGAGGGTTTTGAGATCGGTTGATGCTACTTTGCGTGCATTATCCTGAAAAGAAACCAACAACGCAAAAAGCGAGAAATAAATGAGTGTTTTTTTCATAATGGTATTTGCCAAATCAGCAACTCAGTACAAGAATTGCACCAAACATTCTGCACATTTGTGTTGTTACAACTGCTCGGGACTTGAAATTCCGGCTAATATTTTTAATGGATCACCTGCAGCAGCTTAGCGCTTCTTGCATTTACTCCATTCGTAATTCTGTACATATACATTCCTGATTCAAGTTTAGAAGTATTTAGCTTGAAAACTCCTGTACTCTTTTCTATTTTATTTTCAGAAAGAATTCTTCCTGTCATATCCATCACCTGAAATGTTACATCCGATTTTAATTCAGAGAACGGGATGTACGTGAAATCTACTGCCGGATTAGGAAAATTCTGTCCCATGCTCAATGCAAGCATTGCATTGTCAAGTTCCTCCGTGCTTGTTGCCGTATGGAACCAATCATGAGAAATTTTCAGAACTGCATTTTTAGTAGCCGCTGTTGAGAACTGTTCTATTCCGGGCGCGAGGTAAACTGTTTTGAAAGTACCATTCGTATTACGCACCCCGGCTGTTTTGGAGTTGGAACTGTAACGGAAGATTATCTGCCCGCTTCCGGCTGTATTTATGTTATCAGGAAAAAAGCTGGTTCCGGTGTATACATTCGCTAACAGGGTAACGCTTCCGGAAGTGCCGAACACGGCATCGGACGTGTTTGCTGCAATGGCAGTGGTTGTTGCCACACCATCATCCACAAAAGAAGCGCCCAGAAAATTAGTGAAGAAAGTTTGCTGTGCAGGTGTTCCGTGGCCTCCACCGGAAGCTGCTGTCCAGATATCCCATCCAAAATCCTGCCCGGATACAAAAAGGCATCCACCGCTATTGAGGAAAGCGGTGAGTTGAGCAGCTAAATTATCGCTGCTAAAAGCAGGAAATGTCCAGGCCACATTCCAGTAAATATATTTGATCTGTCCCATGGCATTATCCTGCATGGCTCGCAGCAATACCGCATCATCGGTTGCACCATAGGTAGTATTGCTTGCATATTGCAAACCGGCAATGTAATCGGGTTCGTATTGCAGACCTGTTCCTGAATTATCGCCTTGTCCTCCTGCATTGGATACGACCAAATCCGTTACTCCGGAAATAACATATACATTGGTAACATTAGGAGGAGAAGAAGGATTGGTCTGCGATTGCATCGTGAGTGTATATTTTCCCACGGCCGGTGTAGTACCCGGAGTAATATTGATCTGAACGGGATACGAAGTATTTGCAGGGATGCTTACCGTTCCGGCGGTTGTATAATTCACGCTGTTGACCGTGAATGCTCCTGACCAATTGCCGGGAGCGTTGGTGGTAAGCGTGTACGTGAATGATTCGGTAGCAGTTCCGATATTACTTGTATTAAAACTGAACGATTGCGGAGTAGCCGCAGGTCCATTAACCACCACCTGTGAAGGCGTTGCTAATGTTCCGTTTATAGGAGGGTCGAACGAAGCACCGCATTGAATGACCTCTTGGGTACTTGTATTTTGTATCCATGCAATGGAAGCCAATTCCGTAACTCCTCCATTGATGGCAATACTCTCTGGATAATTATAAGGACCCATGGTGACAGAATTTCCCTGTGTAGCTAACGTAATCGCAACACCATTTGCGTTTCCACCCGGTAATGTTTGCGGATTGCCGCTGATCATCTGGCGAAACACATTGGGAAAAGTTTTTTCTCCGTTGCTTCCGGGAGCAGAAGTATATACCGCATTCCTGTGAATGGCAGCTACATATAACTGATAGGTTCCGGAAGGAGGAGCCCCTACCGAAGTGACGGTAACCGTAACATCGCGGTTATTTCCATTATCAACTTCCACCACATTTACTTTAATAGGACTGGAATTGCTCCAAATCGCGTCTACATCAGATTGAGTAAAACTACCAGGTGAGGAGTTTTTTACGTTGCCCATTAATCGAATATTTGGCACTCCGCTGACTGCATAAAAATTAGTTCTGGCTGCCGCTCCTCCTGTATTAAAAGAATACATAGGATCAGTGCCCGGAAAGGAAGTATGATAGGCAATGTGCCTTACCTTAACGGGGTTGGGAGTCATGATGGCACTCACAAAACCGGGGTTTTGAGAAGCACATGGACCACAACTTGCCTGCGTAAAATGTTCAAACAAGGCAAAGCGTGGAACCTGAGCAAAGGTGCCGGCTGTTACAGCCATTGCGAACAAAGGGAATAAGATTTTTTTCATTTGAGAATTTTTTAAATGGCACTCGGTAGTTTTTTTGTTGTCAAATATAGGAAACTGCCCCTCATATATTCAAACCAAAGCTGAATATAATTTCAGATTCTATTAAATACATTTTTATATTAACTAATTGAATTTCAATATATTATAAATTAATAAATGTATTTTTAAAATAGCTGTATGTTTGCTGATCAAAAGATCATTCTATGAACTATGAGGGGCGTTAGAAAACTCCACCACTTGATTCAATCCCTCTCCAAAACCGAGAAGCGGTACGTTTCCATCGCACTTTCTAAGCAGCGTTCTAAAAAAGGCGAGATTGACCTGAAGCTTTTTGATATTCTGAAGAAACAGGAACCCATTGACCTGAAAAAAATATCGGCTGTTCCGGAATTCAACAGTACGCTAAAGCTCATTATCCGAAGCAAATATCTTTTTGAATATATCCTGCGCTGCCTGATAGACTACTATTACGCCCGCGAGATCGAAATCGCGATCGGCAATCACATCCGCATCATCAAAATATTCATCCTGAAAGGGCTGTACGAGTATACACACTATCACTTTAAGGCAGCTCAAAAACTCGCGGAAAAATATGAAGACCTTTACAGTCTGGGTATGCTTTGCTCGCTGAGGAAAATAATCGTGAACAGGAATTCGGCCAGTCACGCGGAATTTTTTAAAGAGGTGGAAAAGATAGAACGGCAGGAGCAGGCGGTGCATGAAAAAATCATCAACCTGAACAGCTACAACAATCATATCAATTATCTCACCATTGCGCTGAAAAAAAATTCGGGCAGTAAACTGGATGAAGTTACCATCCGGATCATAACAACTACTCTTGCATCTCCACTTTTCAAGGATGAAAAAAACGCACATACCAAGAAGGCGCTGGGCATTTTTTACCAGGCACATTCCATCTATCACGAGCACATCACGTTTGATTTCAAGCAGGCATTAAACTGCACCGAGAAACAGATGGAGATCATTAAAAATTTCGAGTCGTACCAGAAGATCACTTCTCCCTCGTACGTAGCCTGCCTGAAACAGCGCTGCATTTTCGCAGCAGAAACCCGACAGTTTGCAAAAGCAAAAGAGACGCTGCAACAGTTAAAGGATCTTTACAACGATAGGTTGACCTCCAAATATGTATTTGAAAAATCGCTGATCCTTCTGAGCATAATCGAAGCGGAGACCCGGCTTACGCTGATCGATCATCAGTTAGAACGTTTAGACAAAACTCATGCAAAAATAATTGAAGAGATAGAATTTTTTGACAAAATGTTTGACGGTGAATCAAAGATGGTGATCTGCTTTAACCTGTCGCTTCGCCTTTTGCTTATTAATGATTACAAAGGAGCTTTTCGCTGGCTTGAAAAGATCCTGCACGAGTACCATGGCATGCGTATAGATATTTTGCAGGATGTCCATGTGCTTTCGCTGGTTTGCATTTACGAGATAGATTCTGTAAATCTTTTCCAAAGTCGGGCGCGCTCCTATCTGCGGCACTACCAGGCCCGTTCCGGTGAAGCAGAGGATGTGCATACAAAAATCATTCATCTGCTCGCACACGTTTACCAGTTCAAGAACAACACAGAATTGGTACGGAAAAACATTAAGGAACTGGAATCATACATAGAAATCCAGATGAAAAAAAATGAGGTGGATCATCTGCTCGGAGAGACCGTGCTGGAGTGGATAAGGAAAAAAACATAGACCTGTGCCTTTACCATTTTTTTTCAGTCGATTTTTCATAAACAAGTATCCTCCATGTACTTTTTTCACTTCTCTCTTGTTTATTCAAAATATGTTTTTAACTTCGTTTTGTAAGTCCCAAAATACAAATACCTCAACTAAGATCATGAAAAACATTCACTCTTTATTTAGAATCTTATTAGTGTGCATAGGAGCGCTGTCAGCGCAAATTTCTTTCGCACAAACTACGGGCTCTTTTACCCGTACAGTGAATTTTGGGGGAAACCCGAGCTGGGCGCTCTGTTACTATGTGCCCGCCAGTTACAATGCCGCCAATAAGTATAAATTAATTATTGGTTTGCATGGTTTGGGCGATACCCCTCAAAATTACCGATCGTATCTTGCCGGTGTATCCACCACTTCCGGTTCCCCTGTTTACAATTCCATTGTTGTTGCCCCTTATGCCGGTGGGGATGTAAATACCGATTTTTGGTCTCCCGTAAGCGATACCGGTATTATCACTAAAAGCATTACGGATGCATTGTCCGCGTATAATATTGATCCGGAGTATATATATCTCAACGGATTTTCCTTGGGAGGAAGATCCGCTCTTCGTTACGGCCTGCTGAACTACTGGCGTTTCCGCGGTCTTGAACTCTGGACGCCAGCCATCCAATCCATGAACGAAGCCAATAATTTAACCTCCTTCAAATATGTATGGCAAAATGGCAAGCATATCCCGATATGCATGTCGGTGGGGTCTGAAGATTCCTATGGCGGAATCATAGCGGCCGCTCATCAGCATTTATCCGATTCAGGAGCTATTGTTAATTATCAGATTGTTGATGGAATGGGTCATACCGGGCCGCCTAATTCATATAAGTTCGCTTGTTTTGATTATTTGAATATCAATGCTACTTCTTATGCAGTGAATGATGCCGGAGTTTCAGTCATTGCAACGCCTTTTGATGAAGAGTGCAATACTTCTTTCACGCCTTCTGTTACCATTCAGAATAAAGGCATAAATAATCTGACCTCTGTTACCCTCAACTACCAAATTGATAATGGAACGGTTAATACCTATAATTGGTCAGGTAATCTTATACTGCTTGGAGCCAGTAAAGTAATTTTACCTTCGCAATCCGTGTCAGCGGGGGCGCACACATTCAAGGCGTATACTACCCTGCCCAATGGCGTTGCAGACGCTCTTGCATCTAATGATGCCATGACAAAGAATTTTAGTTTCATAACCAATGGAGCCGTTTCCCTTGCAGAAGGGTTTGAAGGCGTTACCTATCCTCCAACCGGATGGAAGTGTGCAGGACCTGACAATGCCTGGAGTTGGGTAAAGAAAAGCGGTGGCACATCAGGTGGAAACGGACTAAGCGCATCCAGCATCCGGTTTGATAATTACACACCGGATAATACAGGCAAACGTTATTCCATCCGTACCCAGCAATATGATTTCACCAATACAGTAAATCCTGTTTTGAGTTATGATTACGCGTATGTTCCGTATCAATCCGGATCCGGTATTACTACGGATACCCTTGCCGTGTATTATTCTACAGATTGCGGCAGCAGCTGGACCTTCCTTATGAAAAAGGGTGGCGCTGCACTTAGTACTGCAGGCGCGGCTATCAATACTGTATTTGTGCCAACCTCCGCTCAGTGGAAGAAAGAAATCATTAATCTTACGGGTAGTTTAACCGGCCAATCCAGAGTAATGTTCTCCTTTGAAGACATATCCGGATATGGAAACATGTTGTATTTGGATAATATCAACCTAACCGGCATTACAGGCATTGTGAATGAAATGCAGGAGCAAGAAATTGTTATTTATCCCAATCCTTCAAAAGGGATGTTTAATGTTCAATGGCTATCCCGTCCAATAGCGGGACAACCATTAACCATTGAGGTTAAAAATGTTCTTGGTCAAATCATGTATAGTGAACAGTGGAATGAACAGCCGGAAGATCATACCAAACAACTTGACCTGAAAACTTTTGGCAAGGGATTTTATTTTGTGAGTTTAAAAACAGCCCATAGCGAAACAGTTAAGAAAGTGATTGTTTACTGATAGCGATGTTGAAGAAATAATAGTAAACAAACAACTGAAAACTGTAAACTGGCTGTTTACCTCGGCATCAACGCGATTTTTCCGCTGGCTGTTGAATTTCCTGCACAGATCGTGTAGAAATAAATTCCTGCAGGAAGTTTTACCCCTTCATTATTTTTCCCATCCCAGTTCACTGTATAGTCCCCTGCAGCGTTATATTGATATGCCAGGTTTTTTACCTCGCTGCCATAAATGTTATACACCGATACTGCTGTTTCAGCAGGATGTGTAAGCTCGTAACCGATCTTTACATATTCATTGAATGGATTCGGATAAGCGAAGGATTGAATACGCATTGGCGATTGTTCATTCACGGAAGTGGTTAACAGCGTATCGTTCGCGAGCAAATTTCCAATGTCTATCAATTCATCACCGGCTTGGTATAAAAGATATTGGAACGAATCAAAAAGCATTTCATCTTTTGTGCCCGTACCCGCCATCACAAGTGCCGGAGGATTATTAGGATTATTAGGATTATTAGTTGTGTTATCAAACAAATGGCTTGCACGAATGGTATATCCTGTCGGAATTTTCGGCATTTTCTTATACGTATAAAACCCCTGCCACGCAAAATCCCAGCTATTGATTTTAATAAGAGGAATAGTAGTGGTGCCATTATCAGCCCAGTTAGTCATGGTTTTGCAAACCGTGTGCGAATGCGGAAAAGCCCCGAAAATAGAATAGGCCGTAGTCAATCCTCCGCTGGATGGGTATTTGGCAGTAAATGTTGGGGTTGTATTGGGAAGTATGGGCATCGTCCAGTTTTGCAGGAGCGTGTTAACATATACAGGTCTGATTCCCGTAGTTCCCAGTGGATAAAAATACAAACGTATCTGCGTACTGTCAAGCTGACCTGCCGTTCCCGGAGGATAATGAATCTGCAAAATCATTTTCGATCCGGCTTTCAATCGAATTCCTATTTTCAATGGCGCTTGTCCGGGGAAAACAGTTGGCGCCCCTCCGGGAGCGTACACATCCAGATCAAAATCTCCCGGCTGGGAAAAACATCCGCCCGATAAATCATTGGTTACGGTGCCTGTTGTATCTACTTTTACTACCACATGATGTACAATGGCGGGATTGCCCGGAACAACCTCAAACGCACGGATAACACGATCCACAGATAGTCCGGTAGGCAGCGCAAAACAATCATAGACATCGGCTGCGCCTCCATTACTTGAAAAAGTTGGAATTTGAAGCACTAAATCCGGTGTTCCGCTCAGATGGTATTTTGTATATGTTGGAGCCGGAGGAGCGAGGGTTGTATCTCCTTTTTGTGCACCGTTCGATATCCAGGTTAGAATGGCATTTTTTTCCGATGTTGTGATAACGCGTTCGTGCAGGAAACGAGAGTATGTTGTGTCGGGGGACCAGGGGGGCATCTTTCCGGTATTCAAATCGGTTTGTATCCACGAAGCCCAGGGATAAGTTTCACTGTAGTTCATCATTGAAAAGGGCGCTCCGCCATTCAGATGGTGGCATCCGGTGCAACGGCTGTAAAATATTCCTGCTACGTCCTTATAAACTAACTGTGCGGATACGGTGATAGACCCTTCGATTACGCTCAGGGTGACCGCTGCTGTGAAAACAAAAGCGTAAAGTTTTTTCATAGTATAATCAAATTTTTGTTTGTGCATTTTTATTCAGGCAGTAAAACAATTTTCCCTTCTCCCAAAACTTTTCCGGAATGGAGGGTATAAAAATAAATCCCCGAAGGCAAATTTCCCCTGTGAATAATGAATGCGTCCGCTTTTCGGATAACATCCATTGAAACCTCTTTTCCATAAATATCGAACAGCTTTAACGTGCAGTTTGCCACTTGTTCATTTGTAACAATCAATGTACCGCTTTCACAAAGTGGATTCGGATAAACATAAGAAGTAATGGTTTCTGCAGAAATGGCGGGGCCATTTGCAGACAAAAGTAAACTGTCTCCGCCAAGCAAATTTCCAATGTCAATATTTTCGTCTCCTGTTTGATAATACATCCACTGAAACGAATCGAAAAGCATTTCATTCGTGGTGCTGGTGCCTGCCGATACAAGTTGGGGAGGGTTATTGGGGTTATTAGGGTTGTTAGTGGTATTGTCATAAATATGTTTTGAACCCAGCTTATACCCTGCAGGAATTTTCACCATATTTTTATGTACATACATTCCCTGCCATTCAAAATCCCAGTTTGGAATGTGTATGAGAGGAATGGTATCAAGAGGACTGGCCCTGAATCCATACACCAGCATACTTTTATTTACTTTATGCGCATGAGGCGAGGTAGCATAAATGGATATGGCGGTTGTAAGTGTGCCGCTCGTAGGGTACTGCGCTGTATAAGTTTTTACAGTATTTGCCGGAATTGACATGAGCCAGTTCGTCAGGAATGTATTCGCATAAACAGGGCGGACCCCCGTGGTTCCCACAGGATAAAAGTATAAACGTATCTCCGTACTGTCTATTAAACCTCCGCTTCCCGCAGGATAATGCTGCTGCGAAATTAACTTTGAACCGGCTTTTATCCGGATACCGATCTTTAAAGGCGCCTGTCCGGAAAAAATCACAGGAGGCGTTCCCGGGGCGTAACCTCCAATTCCAAAATCTCCCGGTTCGTTAAAACATCCTCCTGAGAGATTGCTATTCACAGTGCCGGTGGTATCTACCTTCACTACAGTGTGATGGATAAGACCGGGGTTGTTGGGTACGATTTCATAGGCACGCAGAATGCGGTCAACAGTCAATCCGGTTGGAATAGCAAAACAATTATATACATCAGCAGTTGTTGCATTGCTTGGGAATGCCGGCATTTTTAAGATAAGATCAGGGGTTCCTTTAAGTTTATGCTTGGTATATACCGGGGCAACAGGCGCCAGCGTTGTGTCGCCTTTTTGAACTCCACCGGAGATCCAATTCAGGATATCGTTCTTTTCCGTTTGGGTAATGATACGTTCGTGAAGAAAACGCGTGTACGTTGTATCAGGGGGCCAGGGGGGCATCTTTCCGGTATTCAAATCGGTTTGTATCCACGAAGCCCAGGGATAAATTTCACTGTAGTTCATCATTGAAAAAGGCGCTCCGCCATTCAGATGATGACAGCCGGTGCAACGGCTGTAAAATATTCCCGCTACGTCCTTATAAACTAACTGTGCGGATAAAGTAATGGAAACACAAACTAACAAAAGGAAGAGAAAGTAAATTTTCTTCATTGGGATGGGGGTTTTGTAAATTTACTTATTGTGTCAAAGTTACATAAAAAAGTATCTTATGCAAATATTTTTAGCCTGTATATTAGTAACCTAACAGATCACGGGTGTATAATCATGTTATATAAAATTGTAATCTTATTACCTTCGTGAAAGATATGCTGAAGAATGGTATTGAGATAGCCTCCGCTTCTGAAGCAGATATGCCGGCTATTGAACAACTTGCAAAAAGGTTTGACCTGGATTGTGAAAATATTTCCATGAATCAATTTCTTGTAGCTAAAAGAAATAATAAAATAATCGGGTTCGGAAGATTGCGTAAATATCCTGCATGTACGGAAATAGCTACTGTGGGAGTTATCCCTGAAGAACAAAAAAGAGGTGTGGGATCGCTCCTTGTGAAAGAACTGATCCGGTCGGGGCCAGATGAAATTTTTGTAACCTGTGTAATTTCCGGTTTCTTCAAAAAGTTCGGCTTTCAGTTGGTGAAACAATATCCTTCCGTACTTCAAAAAAAAGTAGATTTTTGCATCTCGTATGATTTTAAACCGGAAGAGGTATTTGTGATGAAGTTCAGTAAATAGAATTATCTCTTTCAATAAAAATGGCAAAGCAACCACCTAAAAAATATTCGCAACCCAAAAAGCAACAGGCTCCGGCAACGGTTATTCCTGCCGTTCCTTCCCTCTCTCCTATTTCATCGTATTTGCATCAATCCATTTTTATTGCGCTTATAGGATTCGTAATTTATTTTAATTCCTTTTCTAATAAGTATGCGCTGGACGATGATATAGTAATGCGCCTGAATGATTATGTGCAGGAAGGATTTTCGGGTATCGGCAAAATCATGACCACTGACTCGTACGACAGTTTTTTTAAATCCATGGGCTCAAGCGGGGAGCTTTCCGGGGGCAGATACCGGCCTCTTTCCATACTCACCTTCGCGGTGGAACAGCAGCTTTTCGGAGAATGCCATGGCACCCGTATGCTGGAAGTACGCGATTCATTGGCAAACTTTCAGTTGATGCAGATGAATCCGAATCTGGCGAATAAACTGATTGCCACAAAAGCGGGACTGGAAGCGCAAATATCAACCTCGCACGAAAGTCTTGCCATGATCCGGCACGTTGTAAGCGTTCTGTTATATATACTCTCCGCAGTTTTGCTTCTTAAATTATTACGCGATTATATTTTTAAGTACGCCAATCTCAAGTCCATCAATTATAAGGATATCGCTTTTTTTACAGCCCTGATCTTTCTGGTGCATCCCATTCACACCGAGGTGGTGGCAAATGTAAAAAGCCGGGATGAGATACTTTCATTTTTATTCATCGTACTTACCTTCATTTACGTTTTCAAATATGAAGAGAATAAAAATAATTCCAAGGTCCTTTTTCTGGGACTGTTCTTTTTCTTGCTTGCGCTGCTTTCAAAAGAGTGGGGTGTTACGCTGGTTGCTTTGATACCGATGTCGCTCTATATTTTCAAAAAATATTCCATCGCGCAAAGCATACGATCCTCCCTCTTCTACTTCGGAGTCGCCTTTGTATACATGGCCCTGCGGTATGAATTTGTAGGCGCGGGCAAACAGGGCGAGATCACCGAAGTGCTGAACAATCCATTTGTTTACGCCACCGCCATTGAAGCAAAAGCGACCCATATTTTTGTCCTTATTAAATATCTCGGGCTCCTCATTTTTCCACATCCGCTTTCAGCCGATTATTCCTGGAAAACCCTTCCCTATAACAATTTCGGAGATGCCCTGGTTTGGATATCTATTTTAGTGCATGGTGCCATAATCTATTACTTCTTTAAATTACTGAAGAAAAAAAACTGGATCGCATTTGCCATCGCATTTTATCTTTCCCATTTGTTCTTGGTCTCCAACCTGGCTATGCCTATCGGGGCAACCATGGGCGAGCGGTTGATCTATCACTCTTCGCTGGGCTTTGTGATGGCGCTTGCCTTTGGGTTGCTTACGCTTCTGAACCGCCTCATCCCACCTCACCCCCAGCCCCTCCCCCCTGGGAGAGGGGAGCAAATGCTTTCAGGAGAAGGGAGCGTAATAAGGAAAATCGGTTTTGTCGCTTTGCTCCTTTTGATATCTGTCCCTATGAGCTACAAGACCATTGCAAGAAACCCGGATTGGGAAACGGACAACATACTTTTTATGCACGATGCATGGGTAGTGCCTAACAGCGTACTGGCGAACGGAAACTCCGGCAAAGCATTTATAGAATACGCGCAGAAAGACACGGCTCAAAGGCAAGCGCTTCTGGATTCTGCTATTTACCACCTCGAGAAAGCCGTTACGCTGCACCCTAAATATGTGAACGGCTACCTGAACCTGGGGCTTGCCTTTTTCCAGAAAAGAGACCTGGATAAAGCGGAGTATTACTGGGGATTCGCCCGAAAATATTTTCCTACCCATCCATTCTTCCGGCAATCCTACGATCCTGCACTGGCTAACGCCCTGGTGGAACGGGCAAAGCAGGAAGGGCAAAAAGGCAATGTGCCCAAGGCAATTGAATATGTGGCACGGGCTTTGCGGTACGACAGTACCAATTCGGAAACCTGGTATCATTACGGAGGCGCAAATTATTCCATCGGCAATAGGAAGGAAGCATACCGCGGATGGAGTAAATGCCTGCAGTTGAATCCTAACAATACAGAGGCTAAAAAAGGACTTGACATACTTACGCAACAGCCGAATGCAAACACAAAGCATTAAATTGTGTTAATTATTTTTTGGAGGCCGTTCTATAAAAAAAATTATTTTTATCAAAAAATAAATATATGATCAAAAAACTTATTCTCGTTTTTATCCTTTCCGCACCGGTTGCCGTTTTTTCACAGTCTCCGGCAAAAGGTCCTCTTGACGGAAAAACGTATGAAACAGAGGTTACCAAAGAAGGGAAGAAAAAACCTTTGGACCCCGATGAATTTAAATTCTCTGCCGGAAAATTCAAAAGCAGGAATTTTGGTGAGTCGTACGGTTTCAGAAAACAGGTTCCTTACCTGGTTACCTCAGTTGATTCGAGCAATGTCGCGGAAAAAATTTATACATGGAAGGCCGAATCAATCAACGACTTAAAAGAGGTGCTTACCTGGGAAGGCACGATCACGGGAGATGATATGGAGGGCACCGGTATCCTGGCAAATGCAAAAGGAGAAAAAAAATGGTCGTATACCTTCACCGGAAAATTAAAAAAGAAGCCGGGGCAGAAGTGATGTTTTTTACCAGTTTATGTATATTGTTTTTGTATAACAATTTTTGAAGGATTAGCGTAATACCGTAATAAACCCTTTCAGTTGTAACCCATTCAGGTCAAACAGGTAGAAATAGGTTCCATCAGGAACGCTTATCCCCGCAGCAGTACGCCCATCCCAGCACGCTCCTGAGTATTCGGTATGGAAAACCTGAACCCCCCAGCGATTATAAATGGTGAGATCGGCACAGCCGGCAAAGCGCCCGTTGGTGTTTAAGCGGAAGCAATCATTCATTCCATCGTTGTTGGGAGTAAACACATTGTAGGTATCAATGTTCAGATAGCTTGAAAGGTTGTCAACAGAAATTGTGGTCTGCGCGGCATCCAGGCAGGGAGGATTTGTTACAGTAAGTGTTATCACATAATTCGCGCTGTACGGAAATGTATGAATTGGTGAGCTTGTGGTGAGCGAAGTCGAACCATCTCCAAAGTTCCAGGACCATCCTGTTGCGTTTAAACTTGAATCCGTAAACTGTGCCTGCATTCCTCCGCAAGCGAGCGAAAGCGTGTATCCGAAATTCGCTGTGGGAATTAATCCGATGGAAATGGTTATGAAATCAGAATCAGTACATCCGTTTGCATTCGTTCCAACAACAGTATAGGTTGTAATTACAGAAGGAGAGGCATCCGGATTTGAAATGGTAGAATTACTTAGTCCCGTGGATGGAGACCAAACGTATGTTATGCCTCCTGTTGCATTTAAAGTTACTGCACTTCCCGGACAAACAACAGTATTTGTCCCGGCATCAATAAGAGGCGATGGATTTATTGAAACTTTAACAGAATCTGTTTTTGTACATCCATCTGCGTTTGTAACAGTTACAGTATACGTAGTGCTTATTGTTGGCGAAGCAATTGGATTTGCAATTGTGGAATTGTTCAGCGCAGTGGAAGGCGACCAATTGTAGCCAAGCCCTCCCGATGCATTTAACGATGCAGCATTGCCGGTGCAAATCGCGGTATCGTTTGAAGTGAGAATGGATGGAAGGGCAAGTACAATTACATTCACGGTATCCAGATTGGAACAAGAATTTGCATCTGTTGCCACCATGGTGTACGTTGTTGCTGAAGTCGGTACCGCAACCGGATTTGAAATGTTGGCGTTGTTCAACGTGCCTGCCGGACTCCAGATAAATGTTTGTCCTCCGCTGCCGGTGAGCGTTGTTGCGCTTCCGAAACAAACTGAAACATCTGTCCCCGCACTCACTGCGGGCAGCGGGCTTACAAAAACTGTTGCCGTATCCAGATTGGTACATCCGTTCACATCCGTGCCCACCACGGTGTAGGTTGAAGAAGAAGTCGGAACAACCGGAATACTGCTTGTTGTTACTCCGGTATTCCATAAATAAGTTTGTGCCCCGCTGCCGGTAAGTGTTGAACCGGTTCCAATGCAAATGGAAACATCCACACCCGCACTCACGGCAGGCAAGGGGCTCACAAAAACAGTTGCTGAGTCAACATTTGTACATCCATTCGCATCGGTACCTGTTACCGTATAAGTGGTGCCAATTGTTGGTGATACGGACACCGTTGTGGTTGTTGCCCCGGTGCTCCATAAATAAGATGGTGCCCCGCTGCCAATGAGTGTTGCTGCAGTGCCGCTACACACTGAAAGATTACCGCCCGCACTTACTATGGGTAAGGTATTCACGAAAACATTTGCTGAATCAGAGTTTGTACATCCGTTCGCATCGGTTCCTGTGACCGTGTAGGTTGAAGAGGAAGTCGGAGCAACAGAGATGCTGGTTGTTGTCCCCCCATTACTCCACAAATATGATTGCCCCCCGCTACTGATGAGTGTTGAGCTATTACCAACGCAAATGGAAACATCCGCGCCTGCGCTTACCACAGGCAAGGCGTTCACAGAAACAACTATTGTATCCTTTCCATTGCAGGTATTGCTTGTTGTAGTTAGAATATAGGTTGTTGTAGCGATCGGGGTTGTCACCGGATTCGCGATGGTGGAACTGTTCAAACTTGTTGAAGGTGTCCACTGATAGCCGGTAACATTTAAGGGCGCAGTTGGGTTTCCGCCAAGAGTAGCGCTTTGCCCGAAGCAGATGGAAGGATTATTGCCTGCATTGGTAGGAATAGTAGGCGAAGGTGAAATAGTAACCGTGTCCCTGTTTGAACAGCCATTTGAATCTGTAATGTTTACTGTATATGTGGTAGCACTGGTTGGTGTTGCTACAGGGTTTGAAATATTCGGATTGCTCAGACTTGCCGAAGGAGCCCAGTTGTAAGCAACACCGTTCGATGCACTGAGAGAAAGGCTGAACCCCGGGCAAACCCATCCGGGTTTTGGTCCGGCATTGGCAAGGGGAAGGGGATTCACCATAACCTGAACCGCATCGCTGTTTGTGCAGGAAGATGCATCGGTAATCGTAACCGTGTAATTAGTGGTTGTGGATGGATTTGCAACCGGGCTTGCACAGGTAATGCAACTTAATGCAGATGATGGGCTCCATAAATAGGTTCCGGTGCCTGCCGCACTCAGAGTGGCGGACCCTCCGATACAGAATGAAACATCTGCCCCCGCACTCACCGCAGGAAAGGGCAGCGTAGTCATGGAAACAAAATCAGTGTCTGTGCAATTGCTCAGCGAAACAACGAGCGTATAGGTTGTATTTGATGTAGGCGAAGCAACGGGATTTGAAATATTCGGATTGTTTAAACTGGAGGATGGAGACCAGTTATACGTTCCTCCACCGGTTCCATTAAGCGTGGTATTGGATCCGGGACAAACGGTAATATCACTTCCCGCATTTGCAACGGGCGGAGAACTTATTGCTATAGTAACAACATCTGTGTCTTTACAGGCGGTTGCATTGGTTACGACCAGGGTATAGGTAACTGCCGATGTTGGAGAAACTATTGGATTAGCGGAGGAGGTACTGCTCAAGCCGGTTGCCGGACTCCACAAATAGGTAGATCCTGCCGGGCCCGTGGGACTGCCGCCCAGTGTTAAAGAACCTCCTGTGCAAACGGTGTTGTTGTTTCCGGCATTTGCCATGAAGGGCGCATGAAGATTTATAGAAACCGTATCGGTGTTGGAACACCCGATAGCGGATGTAACAGTAACAATATAATTTGTTGCAGAAGTGGGACTTGCCACCGGATTTGAAATATTCGGATTGCTCAATCCGGCAGAAGGGACCCAGAAATACGATCCGCCTCCGGTGCTGGTAAGCGTTACAGAACTTCCCGCGCAAATAGTGCTGTTTGTCCCCGCATTGATCACAGGCGGGGACTGAATATTTACATTCAGAGAAATCGGATCGGAAGGACAGCCGTTCACATTGTACGAAGTAACGCTCACCGTTCCGCTGCTGGAAGCGCCCCAGTTTATATTTATGCTGTTGGTGCTCTGGCCCGAAGTAATGGCTCCGCCCGTAACCACCCAGGTAAAAGTAGTGCCGCTGGCTGCAGGCACACTATATGTTCCGGAAGAACCGGTACACAGGGGGCTCGGACCTGTAATAACAGTCGGGCCCACATATGGCAACACCTGAATGGTATAAACCACATAGGCAATTTTTGGCGGGCAACCGTTGTCGGGAGATTGAACAATGAAAATATAATTTCCAGGTTGGTTGCATCCCATATCCCAGCAGAACTGACTGGTGGCGCTTCCAAGCCCTGCATTTGGATTGGGTGTGAGCGTAGCAGCGGGATTTGTAGGAAGATTGAAAATAGCTCCTGATCCGGTCAAGAAAACGCTGTCACCGGGATTCACGTCCGCAAACTTGATGGGAAAACATAGACTATCGCCTGCCTGTGCCACATAACTTGTTTGTGAAGTGGTAGAAGAAAGTACAGGCGCATTATTCGGAGGGCAATTGATAACAATGATCTGCATATCCAGACGCGTAACCCCGATGAGTTGGTTGTTCCGGTATTCCTGCAACTCTACAGCCACCACATAGTTGCCAATACCCGGGGAAAGATATTGTGACAAGCCTGTAAATGCATTTACGCTGGCATAACCTCCCGCACCAAAGGGTTGCGCTGCGCTGAATCCCATATTATAGGGTACTAGCGGAATAGGAAATACATAGGGATTAGATGCTGCAGGAGCCGGGTTGAATTGATCAGCATACCCGGTAAATGGATGCACCAGGGAATAAACGATCACATCTCCATCCGGATCAATGGCTGTGTTGAGAATGCTTGCCGTGTCATTCACGCATATATAAGGGACGGGAGGTTGTGCGAAAGTGGGGGAATTGTTATTGATGAAAGTGGGCGGAATGAATGCATAATAGGTTTGTCCTTCATATACGGGGGGAGAAGGAAGGTTAATAATGTTATAGTTTCGGCAGCAGCGCTCAAAGATAAGATGATAGCCTCCGTTGCTGGGAGGAAGCTCTACCTGCATGGTGTAGATGCCCTCCTCTACACAAACCACAGGGGCTGTTGCACATTGCGCGGCACCCGGCAGCGGCACCCAGGTTTGTGAACCGAGCGGAATGGTAAAAGAAGCCGCAAGAATTTTATTGGGATTATTGGGATCGAGAAAATCCTGTGTGTAAGCGCCTACCTGTATGCTGGGATCAAGTGGCGCATTGGTACAAGTGCCGCAGGGAAGCGTAATGTCATCGCAGTACAGATAAACCTTAAATGTAACCTGGTACTCATAATTTCCGGTAACAGAATTTAATCCAAGGTACTGGTAGCCGGCCCAGCCACCCATGAGGTGAGTGGCCGAAGCGGTAGTAGATAATAGACAAGAAACAGTAAGCGACAAGCAGCCCAACAGCCGAAGTACGAACAATCGAACAATTGAACAATTATGATTTTCCCGCTTACTATGTTCTGTAGAAGACACTTTATTGAGAAATTCTTTTCCCCTGTTCATTGTCAAAAGTAGGTATAAAAAACCAATAGCCGAAAATCTCCCTCCAATTGAAAAAATTTATCGTGTCCCCAGCCTTCGTTTTTCCCGCGCCTCCTGAAAATCCTAAAACGCGACATTTTGGGCTGTATTTGCACCTCTTTTTGGCACTTATTTATCAGTTTAAAAATGTTAATAAATACACACCTTTTCAGGTATAAAATGGAATATAAATAGGGTGGAATCGTTACATTAGCACACACTAAAAAACAGCCATTGCCCCGACCCTAAAGGGTGCGAGCAAAAGAGGTTATTACCAATCAGGAAACGCAAGGGTAAAAAAAGTAATATTAAAAATTCTTCAAAGTCTCTTTAAGGATTTAGGATAAACAAATTATTTATGTCAGAAGAAGCAACCACGGAGGTAAAGAAAAAATCAACGCAGTATTCTGCGGACAGCATCCAGGTTCTTGAAGGATTGGAGGCCGTGCGCAAACGTCCGGCCATGTACATTGGCGATGTGGCTGCAAAAGGATTTCATCATCTGGTTTACGAGGTGATAGATAATTCCATTGACGAAGCGCTTGCAGGACATTGCAAAAACATAGAAGTTTTTGTTCATGAGGATAATTCCATCACTGTTAAAGATGACGGACGCGGGATTCCTGTTGACATACACACGAAAGAAAAGCGTTCTGCTCTCGAAGTTGTAATGACCGTTCTTCACGCAGGAGGGAAGTTTGATAAGGATTCTTATAAAGTGTCTGGCGGACTGCACGGAGTGGGCGTATCCTGCGTTAATGCGCTCTCCAAGCATTTAAAAGTGGTAGTGCACCGCGAAGGGAAAATGTACGAGCAGGAATATGAGTGCGGAAAACCAATGTATCCGGTACGCGAGATTGGCACAACAGAAAAAAGAGGGACAGAGGTTACTTTTAAACCGGACGATACCATCTTTATTGTCAGTGAATACAATTACAGCACACTGGCTTCACGCATCCGGGAGCTTTCGTTTTTAAATAAAGGGATCCGCCTCACCATCACCGATCTCCGAGAGAAAGATGAAGCGGGCAATGTTACTACAGAAACATTTTATTCCGAAGGCGGACTTAAAGAATTTGTCCGCTACATTGACGCGACACGCGAGCGCTTGATCGATGATGTGATTTATATGGAAGGCGAACGAAACGGCATTCCCATTGAGATCGCGATGCAGTACAACACTTCGTACGCGGAAAATGTTCATTCCTATGTAAACAACATCAATACGCATGAAGGAGGCACTCACCTCATGGGTTTCCGAAAAGCGCTTACCCGCACCCTGAAAAAATATGCGGATAAATCCGGCTTGCTGGATAAAATGAAAATTGAACTGGATGGAGATGATTTCCGCGAAGGATTGACCGCTGTTATTTCGGTAAAAGTGCAGGAGCCGCAATTTGAAGGACAAACGAAAACAAAATTAGGTAACAGTGAAGTGTCCGGTGCCGTTGAGTCTATGTTGAACGATACGCTTCAGAATTACCTGGAAGAAAATCCTAAATCAGCAAAGACACTTGTAAGCAAAGTAATGCTTGCCGCGGAAGCCCGCAATGCTGCCCGCAAGGCGCGTGAACTGGTTCAGCGGAAAGGAGCACTCACCGGAAGCGGACTTCCGGGAAAGCTGGCCGATTGTTCTGATAACGATCCTATGAAATGCGAAATTTATCTGGTGGAAGGAGATTCAGCAGGAGGAACAGCCAAGCAAGGGCGCAACCGTGCGTTTCAGGCCATCCTGCCACTGCGCGGAAAGATATTGAACGTGGAAAAGGCGATGGAGCATAGAATTTATGATAACGAGGAAATACGGAATATTTTCACCGCGCTCGGAGTTTCACGTGAAGAAAATGCCGAGAAAGAAACAGTACTTAATGTTTTGAAGCTCCGTTACCACAAGATCATCATCATGACCGATGCGGATGTGGACGGAAGCCACATCACCACGCTCATTCTTACTTTCTTTTTCCGTTACATGAAGGAACTTATCGAGCAAGGATATATTTACATAGCAACGCCTCCGCTTTATCTCGTTAAAAAAGGGAAAGAAGAAAGATATTGCTGGACCGAGGATCAAAGAGCCCAATACATTCGTGAATTAGCCGGTGGAGAAGGCAAAGAGCACACCGTAGGCATTCAGCGTTACAAAGGTCTTGGAGAGATGAACGCGGAGCAGTTATGGCAAACAACCATGAATCCTGATAAGCGCACGCTCAAAAGAGTTACCATAGAAAGCGCTGCGGAATCCGACCGCATTTTCTCCATGCTCATGGGCGATGATGTTCCGCCACGCAGGGAGTTCATCGAGCGGAACGCTAAGTACGCGAAGATTGATGTGTAAAAATTTTCAAGACGTAAAATGAGTGCCGCCATTGAGTGCTTGTCGAAGGATCAATAGATGCTTCGACAGGCTCAGTATGACAGACGATTGAAATTATAGCCCTACGCTTATTCCCATTCGTATCTGTGGATTGGGAAGATATCCCTCATCATTCAAATTCCATAGAGCCGTGATATTAAGAGACGCGTTGCCGGCTACCTGACGCAATCCGCCTCCAACCCATACATTAATAATGTTAAATCGTTTTGCTCTGTATTGATTCCATGGCCCGTTGAGAACTTCATATTCTCCATGCAGGAAGAAAAAATCGGTGACGATAAATCGGTTGAAAATGCTTCCACCGTAAATATTCAATTCAAAAGGAGGCGTGTATCTTCTGTCAGAAAAATACATATATCTGATTCCAACTCCTGCGGAATATCTTTCTGTGATCTTATACCCAATGTCCGGGGCAACATTTATTAAAGTGACAGATCCAAACTGCATACCCAAGCCTCCTCCCATGTAAACTCTATCCCAACTCCAGAATGGTTTCTTCTCATTTTCTTTTTTGGGCTTGGGAGGATTGAAGTCCTGGGAAAAACAATAGACAGTAAACAATAGACAATAGACGAAAATAACAGAAAGCTGTTTCATTAAAAGTTTATTTTTCAAATACTAATTTACAGTTCACCCATTCATTATCAAAAACTGTGCGGTATTTTTTATAGAAATTAATTGCCGGCTTGTTCCAGTTCAACACCTGCCATTCTAATTTCCGCACTTTCATTTTTTTTGCAACCGCAATTACCGCTTCAAATAGTTTTTTGCCTATTCCTGCTCTTCGCGCGGATTCTGTAACAATAATATCGTCAAGGTAGATGCATTTCCCTTTCCATGTGGAATATTTTGTATAGTACAACGCCATCCCCACAATTTTATTTATGTTAAGGGGTCTCTTCCCTCTCCCCGAGGAGAGGGATTGGGGGTAAGGCGGGATGAGACATTCCGCCACAAAACAATCGAACACTTTTTCTTTTCCAAATCCATTTCTTCCCAGCTCTTTCAGCGTAACCTTCACCTCTTTGGGCGCTTGTTCGTAAGCAGCAAGTTCTTTGATTAATGACAAAATAGACGGCAAGTCTTTTTTTAGCGCTTTTCTGACTTTAATTTTCATTGAAGTGTGAAAATACAAATATCAAAATTATCGGGGATTTTCTTTTACAGGAATTCGTATATTCGTCCTCCATTCGCCCGTCCGTACCACCCGAAGTACATCCGGACTGGATATTCGTACACTATGAGAATCAAAACACTTGGACAATTTATCATCGAAAAGCAAGCAGATTTTCCGTATTCAAAAGGGGAGCTTTCCCGTTTACTCAGAGACCTTGGCATTGCCGCCAAAATCGTTCACCGCGAAGTGAACAAGGCAGGCCTTGCTGATATACTTGGCATGACTGGTGAAACAAATGTGCAGGGCGAACAGGTAAAAAAATTAGATGTTTTTGCAAATGAACAGTTTATTGCGGCCCTGAAAGCGGGGGGCGAATGTTGTGCCATTGCTTCGGAAGAAAATGAGGATATTATTCCGGTTGATAATGAAATGTCAAGGAACGCGAAATATGTGGTTGCCATCGATCCGCTTGATGGATCATCCAATATTGATGTGAATGTTTCGGTGGGCACGATTTTTTCTGTTTTCAGGAGAACTACGCTTTCCGGGCAAGGCGCTACCGAAGACTTTCTTCAGCGCGGAACGGAGCAAGTTGCTGCGGGATATATTATCTACGGCTCCTCCACCATGCTGGTTTATACAACAGCCAAAGGAGTAAACGGATTCACACTCGATCCAAGTATCGGGGAGTTTTGCCTCTCGCATCCTGCAATGAAAATTCCTAAAATAGGCAAAACGTATTCCATCAACGAAGGGTATTATGTACATTTCCCTGATGGAGTGAAAAAATTCATTAAATATTGCCAGGAAGAGGATGCAAAAACTAATCGTCCGTATTCATCACGATATATTGGTTCTGCCGTGGCGGATATTCACCGCAACCTGATCACAGGAGGGATATTTATTTATCCGGTTACTTCCCAAAATCCCAAAGGAAAGCTGCGCCTTATTTACGAAAGCAACCCGCTCGCGTTCATTATTGAACAGGCAGGAGGAAAAGCCACAGATGGTTTCAAACGTATTCTGGAAATTGAGCCAACCAACATTCATCAGCGCACTCCGTTTTTCATAGGATCGCCTGAAATGGTGGATATGGCGGGAGATTTCATGGTGAAATATTCAGCGGTAAATACCTGATTTTATTTTCCCATTACAACCTCTGCTCCGTCTGCTTTACCATTTTATTTTTCCACTCTCTGAATGTTCCTGCAACGATCTGCTCTCTTGCTTCCCGCATCAGTCTTGCATAAAAAGCAAGGTTGTGAACGCTTGCTATCATAGAAGCCAGCATTTCATCTGCAAAGTTCAGGTGGCGAAGGTACGCCCTGCTGTATGCGTTGTCAACGAACGATGTTCCTTCGGGATCAATGGGGGAGAAGTCGTCTTTGTATTTGGCGTTGCGGATAGAAATAGTCCCCTGCGAAGTGAACAGCATTCCGTTGCGGGCGTTTCGAGTGGGCATCACGCAGTCAAACATATCAATGCCAAGTGCTATGCATTCTAAAAGCTGTTCGGGTTTTCCAACTCCCATGAGGTAACGCGGTTTTTCTTTCGGTAAGATGCTGCACACCACTTCTGTCATTCCAAACATTTCTTCTTGCGCTTCTCCTACCGATAATCCTCCAATCGCGTTGCCTTCACAGTTTTGCGATGCAACAAATTCTGCTGATTGGATTCTTAAATCTTTATAAACGCTTCCCTGCACAATTGGAAAAAGATCTTGGGCGTATCCGTATTTTCCCTCTGTTTTGTTGAATTGCGTAATGCACCGTTTCAGCCAGCGATGTGTCATTCCCATGGAATTTTTTGCGTACTCATATTCGCAGGGATAAGGGGTGCATTCGTCAAAGGCCATGATAATATCTGCTCCTATCGTGCGCTGAATGTCAATGGTGTTTTCCGGAGAAAAAAAATGTATAGAACCGTCCGTATCCGCGTTGAATTTTACTCCTTCCTCGGTGATCTTCCGCACTGGCTTTGCCCCCGGCTGTGATTGCCTGCGTTCATCCGCCAAAGAAAATATCTGGAAGCCTCCACTGTCGGTAAGCAGTGGCAGATCCCATCCGATGAATTTATGTAGTCCCCCGGCTTTTTCTATCACATCCATGCCGGGCTTCAGGTAAAGGTGATAGGTGTTTCCAAGTATTATCTGCGCTTTTACTTCCTCTTTTAACTCGTGCTGGTGCACTGCCTTCACCGTACCGCGTGTTCCTACAGGCATGAAGATGGGAGTCTGTATTTTTCCATGAGCGGTGGTGATCTCTCCGGCTCTGGCTTTGGTCTCCTTGTCTGTATGGTCAATTTTGAAAATCATTTTAGCTGGTTACCTCCTGATTATCTCGAATTTCTCTCTATCCCCTATGGTTTCTCCAAGTGCAAAGAGCTGCGATGATCTTTCGTCCACACTCAGATATTTGCCATTTGCCGCTTTAAAGGCTGCGTAATTGCTGTCGAGTTGTTCCAAAGAAAATGTTTCCCAATTCCCGATGTTATTTCTGGAAGCCGTAACTTGGCTCTGCAGGTTCAGTTCAGCACAGAAAAACTGACCGTTGGCTGCCCGGACGGCACATTCGTTTTTTTCGAATAACAGCAGCGTGAATGTTTCCCATCCCAATGCAGTATCACGGTTAGCAATAACAATATTGTTTGCTGCCTCATCCGCGCAAACATATTTCCCGTTTGCAGCTTTCAACTGTATGGTCTTTCTGCTTACTTCTGTTCTGTTATAAGCTTGCCAGGCCTTGTTATCAATGCCTGTATTAGCTGAACCTGCCGCTTCGCAATCATTCCCCTTTCCCGCTTCATCGTAATTCGGATAGCTCACCATGTTGTCGAAGTCTTTCACCTGGGCCATCTTTCCGAATTGTTTAAAGTACAGTTCCTTTGTCATTCCGTCATAGTGGAGCGAATGAATCTCAAACTGGTATATTTGGAAAATATTCAGCCAGATGAAAAAAACTGCGACTAAATAAAATGGCAGATTAAAATACCATTTCTTCTCCGACAGGAATTTTATGAATGAAGCGAAAGGAATTGCCAGCAATCCATAGCTTTCAATGAAACTTCTCTGTCCGTGTGTGCCTCCGTACCACCAGCACCACCAGGAAAAAATAATGTAGATATTAACTGCCATAAAAACCAGAATCGGCAATCGGAATTTTTTGAGATCGCCTTTCAGAAAAAATATTCCCGCCAATGCAAATGCCATCATTGGCGTGTAAACTAACCAGCCTTTCCTCCAACTGAACAGGCCTTCCAGTATCCGGGGATGGGAAAAGAAAAATCCCTCATCACCGTAGGGATAAGCCAGAAAATGCCCGGTGGCTGTTTTCCAGTAAATGAATTGAGGAATCCACACCAAAAAAACGCAGAAGGAGATCAGGATCATCAGCAGATATTTTTTTAAAAAAAAACGAATGCGTTCCTTCAGACCGGAAAAAGTGGTTATCCCGTAAAAGATAAAAAACAGTACGATCACTGCATTGGTAGGCCGTATCAGGGAGATAATACCCAGGAGGAATCCGATGGCGAGTGTATTCAGGAAGGCAGGGCTTTCATGCCACTTCATGGTGCAATAAATAAATAGGCAGAAAACACAAAAACTGTAAATATGGCTCATAGGCGCTGAATGCGAAGCATAACAAAGCATGTTGGTTCCCAGTCCGATCAGCAGAATGACAACTGCAATAATTCTATCGGAGAAATCAAGTTTCGTCAGGAACTTTCGCAGGAAGTCCAATCCGATAATGAGATAGAAAATGGTGCTGAGTAAAAGAAATATTTTGTAGGGTTCTGAGAATCCGTCTTCCGGATAATCCGTAACAGAAGCGTATGCGTGTGCGGCAAAAAAGAAGGGAGCATAAAAGAAAGCGGTGCCCATGGACATCTTGATGACCTTTCTGCCGTCTTCCGTAAAAACCGGCCAGAACAAAAACCGGTTATCACCCAGATGATAATCGCTCTTCTCGAATTTTATGTCATCATAAATAAAATAGGCGGGCAGATATTCGTAGTAGGAATGTACATCCCATTCGATCACGCGGTCTTCCTTTTCCCAGTTCTTGAGGCTGAAATCAATCAACAGGCAGACAAAAGCAACCACAGAGATTGCGAGAGTGGAGAAAGAGAGCTTCATAGGGAAAGTCATGCCACAGATTCACAGATTATTTTAAGCAGTCAATTAATACAAACAGCAAATTAAACAGATTAATGTTATGGCCGGCAAGCCGGCTGAATTTGGTTGTTTGTATTAATCTGTGAATCTGTGGCGGTTAATGGCTGTTAAATAATTATAAAATAACTCTTTTTGATACTAGCGAGTTCTCTCCAAAATTGATGATTAATCCTAAAGGACACTTGGAAATTCCTAAATAATTAATTACCCAACTATAATGCTCATCCACTATTCCTTTCTGGGATTTTACTTCCAGTATAATTTTGTCGAATACTACAAAATCTGCAAAAAAATGATGAGACAGAATTTTTCCTTTATAGTCCACTTCGTACTTTTTTTCACGTGTATAGGGGATGTGCTTAAGTTGAAATTCGTATTCGATCGCGTCTTTATAAACAATTTCCGATAGGCCTTTTCCTAAAATGCGGTGAACTTCCATGCATATTCCAATGATCTGATAACTTTCTTTTTGTAATGGATATTCCTTTTCTGAATATTGCATGACTAAAAATAACGCCACAAATTTACAGATTAGCAGCCAGAGAAAATCTGTGTAATAGTGGTTGGCTGTTAATTGGGCTATTTGTGTTCAATCTGTGAATCTGTGGCAGTCTCTTATTGTGCTACATTTTCTTTTGTCTCGATCCTTGTCTTAATACCATCCAGCTCCCCCTTAGGAATGGCGCTGATAAGTTTTTGAGTGTATCCGGTCTGGGGATTGTTATAAATAGAATCGGCCTCTCCCATTTCCACAATTTTTCCTCCCTGCATCACGATCATGCGGTCACTCATGAACTTTACAACGGAAAGATCGTGTGATATAAAAATATAGGTAAACTTGAATTCCTTTTGCAGATGCCTCAGCAGGTTGAGTACCTGCGCCTGTATAGATACATCCAGTGCGGAAACCGATTCATCGCAGATGATAAACTCGGGATTAAGCGCGAGCGCACGGGCAATGCAGATGCGCTGCCTTTGACCTCCGGAAAATTCATGGGGATAACGGTAGAAATGTTCTTCTGCCATGTTTACTTTATGAAGCAACTCAATGGCTTTATCTTTCCTGAACTTGTCGTTTTCGTGCAATTTGTGAACGCGCATAGGTTCCATCAAAGCTTCTCCCACCGTGATACGCGGGTTAAGTGAAGAGTACGGATCCTGAAAAATTATCTGCATGTTCTTACGCAACGGGCGCATCTCACCTGCTGAAAGATTGCGGATGTTTGTTCCTTTGTAAATTATTTCACCGCCTGTAGGCTCTATCAGTCTGAGTATGGTTCTTCCCAGCGTAGTCTTGCCGCAACCCGACTCTCCCACCAGTCCCAGGGTTTCTCCGGGGTAAACATCAAACGAAACATCATCCACTGCTTTATTAAAATGTTTTGAACTGCCGAACAATCCGGTGTGAATGGGGAAATATGTTTTGAGGTTCCTTACACTTAAGAGGGGTCCTGTGCTGTAAATTTCTTTATGCCTTACTTCCCGTTCTTTGGGAGATACGATCAGTTTCGTTGTTATCTGCTCAATGGTATACGGGTTTTGAGTAAGTGTTCCGTCTTCGCGGGTAATCATAAAATCGGAGATCGTAGGGAGCCAATGATAACGCTTGCTCAGCGGAGGGCGGCAGGCAAGCAGGCCTTTTGTGTAGGGATGCTGTGGATTAGCAAATATTTTCCATGCGCTGCCCTCTTCCACAATTTTTCCTTTATACATCACGATCACGCGGTCGGCCAGCTCAGCTATAACGCCCAGATCATGGGTGATAAAAACAATAGACATTCCTCTTTCTCTCTGAAGTTTTTGCAGCAGCTTCAGAATGGTGTCCTGCACAGTAACATCCAATGCGGTAGTGGGTTCGTCCGCAATCAAAATAGAAGGATTGCAAGAGATTGCCATCGCTATCATTACGCGCTGTCTTTGTCCGCCCGAAAGTTGGTGCGGAAAAGTATCCATCATCTGCTCCGGGCGGGGCAGTTGCACTTCTTTGAAAAGCTCTACTGTTTTCTGCTTAGCCGATTTAGGGGTACATTTCTGATGAAGCAGAATGGCTTCCATCACCTGATCTCCGCAGGCATAGACCGGATTCAGCGAGGTCATGGGCTCCTGGAAGATCATGGCAATGTCATTTCCGCGAAAAAGGCGTATCTCGTCTTCGCTGAGTTTCAGCAGGTCTACCTGACCGAATTTTTTACTGTGGTAAATGATCTCCCCATCCGATATCCTGCCTGGAGGGTTTTTCACCAGGCGCATGATGGAAAGGGAGGTTACGGATTTTCCGGTGCCGGATTCTCCCACAATACCTAATGTCTCGCCCTTGTGTAAATTGAAACTGATTCCGTTCACCGCGCGGATGGTTTCCTCTTCGGTTCGGAATTCAGTAATCAGATTTTTTACTTCGAGGAGCCGTGGACCCATATATGAGAATGAAAGCTAAAAATACGATTTTTAGGGTTACGGATTGCAAGTTGCAGATTACAGATTTTTGGTGATGGAATTTAAAAACTGCCGTTTAATTTGAAATCTGCAACTTGTAATCTGCAATTCTTTTTATCTTCGTATCGCATTAAAAAAATCTCATATCGCACTTCGTAAATCACATGTTGAATTATGCCTAGTTTAAAAGAAGTCCGCAACAGGATCACCTCCACCATCTCCACGCAGCAGATTACCAGCGCCATGAAAATGGTGAGTGCGGCTAAATTGCGCAGGGCGCAGGATGCCATCATCCAGCTTCGCCCCTATGCTGGAAAGCTGAAAGATATCCTGAGCAATATAACATCTTCGGCTGATTCTTCTTCGGGCGGGGATTTTGCCAAAAAAAAGCCGGTGAAAAATGTGTTGCTTGTTGTCATCACTTCCAACCGTGGATTGTGCGGTGCATTCAATTCAAATGTTATCAAGCTTGCATCAAGGACTGTCCGTGAAAAATACGCAGAGCAGAAAAAAGCAGGCAATGTACAGGTGCTTGCCATCGGGAAAAAAGCGGCAGACTTTTTTCGGAAAGCGAATTATAAAATATTCTCCAACAACAGCGAATTATTGAACGGCTTGAACTACGAAAATACTTCGGTTGTTGCCGAAACCATCATGAAAAAATTTGCAATCGGAGAGTTTGATGCAGTGGAACTTTTCTACAACCAGTTCAAAAATGCGGCTTCTCAGAATCTGACATCTGAACAGTATCTTCCTGTGGCTGCGCCCGCACAAGATAAAAATGCGAAAAAAACTACGATCGATTATATATACGAACCTGACAAAGAAGAAATTGTAAAAGAACTCATCCCGAAAGCGCTCAGGATACAGCTGTACAAAGCCCTGCTGGATTCATATGCTGCCGAGCACGGTGCGCGCATGACCTCCATGCACAAGGCCACAGACAACGCCAACGAAATTCTGCGTGACCTGCGCCTCACTTACAACAAAGCACGCCAGGCAACCATCACAAAAGAAATTTTGGAGATTGTGGGAGGAGCGGAAGCTTTAAAAAATTAAGAAGTAAGATTTTAGAAGTGAGAAGTAAATACAAGCTATGGTTTTACTGCTAAAATCTAACTTTTGACTTCTCACTTTTCTTAATGGGCTTTCACTGGAAAATCCATCATCAGATTCATTTTCACTTTCATACCCATCTGAATGGCGGGAGCGAATTTTAATTGCCCTACAAGTTTTTTAACCCCATCCCCCGTTCCATAGCCTAAATCGCTGATGATGTTCACATTCTTGACTGTGCTATCGGGCATCACATCAAAGCTGAGCGAGACATTTCCTTCAATGTATTTCTGTTTAGCCTCTTCGGAATATTTCACGTTATACATTATATACATATAAAGCGCCTGGTCGCCTTTGGGATAAAAGGCATCCTGCGTGCTTACCTCCATGTTCTGCTTGTCGGGAGGAGGTATATTTTGGGCAGAAGCCTCTCCCGCGGTCCCTCTCAAAAAGAGAGGGGAGAAAAATAAAATCAATGTCGAAAAGGTAATGATGCGTTTGGATTTCATGTTATCTGGATTTATCCCCTCCCCTTTGGGGGACGGGGGCCAATATTTCTGCAATTGTCTTCGGATACCACTCATATTCTAACGCCTGCACTTTTTGTGCCAGCATTTCAGGAGTATCGCCCTTTTGAATATCACATTTTTTCTGTAGAATGATCTTGCCCTCATCATAACGCTCGTTCAGATAATGAATGGTGATACCGCTTTTCTTTTCGTCTGCTTCGATCACTGCTTTATGGACGTTTATCCCGTACATACCCCTCCCCCCAAATTTAGGCAAAAGAGCCGGATGGATGTTTACAATCTTATTCGGAAATGCCTTCAGAATGTTATCCGGAATCTTCCATAAAAATCCTGCACAAACGATCAGGTCAACCCGGTCATTCAATAAGCGTTTTATTGTATCCTCCCCACTGTAAAATGTCGTCTTGTTCACTAATAACACTGGAATCCCTTCCTTTTCAGCACGTTTTATCACGTTTGCTTTGGGATTATTGCAAACAAGCAAGACAATCCCGGCACTAACGCCCTTAAAATGGTCTATAATATGCTGGGCATTCGTCCCTTCTCCCGATGCAAAGATGGCTATTTGTTTCATAATTATATAGCTGCAGACTTATCAGAAAACAAAAAAACTATAATCCCCCAACAAAAATGAAAAACGGACGACTTTTCCACTAAAGTAGCATTTTCCGTAGTTCAGGTATAAGGAGAAATCGGGTGATAAATTTTTTTTGTTGTTATAAGGGAACGTATATCTTTGCGCTCAAACAAATCCTGATAGCTGCCTGCCCGTCTGGTCCGTAAGGACTCCTTCGGAGCAGGCCGGTCGGGATTCAAAATCTCACAAAATGACAAAAGTAGCAAACATTGACGGAAAAGTAAAAGCGATTATTGCCGACAAACTCGGAGTAGACGAAAAAGAGATCACTCCACAAGCAAGTTTTACCAATGACCTGGGAGCGGACTCGCTTGATACCGTGGAACTCATCATGGAGTTTGAAAAGGAATTCAATATTGCCATTCCTGATGAACAGGCTGAAAAAATCAGCACTGTTGGCGAGGCCATCGAGTATATCAGGAAGAATATCAAATAATAACTATTTCTGAAGTTAATGTTAATCCCGGCAAGGCAAAACCTGGTCGGGATTGATTTTGTAATTAGGATTGCACCGAAAAGATTTATCACTAAAAAATGGAATTAAAGCGGGTAGTTGTTACTGGCTTGGGCGCTATCACTCCTGTTGGCAATAATATTGCTGATTTCTGGAATGCATTGATTAATGGAGTAAGCGGTGCGGCCACAACCATTCGTTTTGATGCTTCCAAGTTCAAAACCAAATTTGCCTGCGAAGTAAAAGGCTTTAAAGCCGAAGATTATTTTGACCGCAAAGAGGCCCGCAAACTGGATGCCTATTCCCACTACGGACTTGCCGCGGCATCGGAAGCCTATAAAGATTCCGGTCTCAATAAAGAAAAGATAAATCTGGATCGTTGCGGAGTTATCTGGGGATCGGGCATAGGCGGGCTGGACACGTTTCTTTCGGAGGTTTCCGGATTCGCCAAAGGAGATGGAACCCCGCGTTTCAATCCTTTCTTTATTCCGAAAATGATCGCAGACATCTGCGCAGGTCATATTTCCATCCAATATAGTTTTCGCGGCCCTAACTTCACCACCTGTTCTGCCTGCGCTTCGTCTACCAATGCTTTAATCGATTCCTTTAATTATATCCGTTTGGGAAAAGCCGATGTGTTCATCACCGGCGGCTCCGAAGCGGCAGTGAACGAATCTGGCGTAGGAGGATTTAACGCCATGCATGCGCTTTCTGTTCGAAATGATTCGCCTCAGACTGCATCCCGCCCTTTTGACAAAGACCGCGATGGTTTTGTTTTGGGAGAAGGGTCCGGTTGCCTCGTATTGGAAGAACTGGAACATGCCAAAGCGCGCGGTGCGAAGATTTATGCAGAAGTAGCGGGTGGCGGAATGACTGCCGATGCACACCACATTACCGCTCCGCATCCCGAAGGATTAGGTGCGCTCAACGTAATGCGAAATGCGTTGCAGGATGCCAACCTGAAGCCGGAGGATATTGATTATATTAATGTTCACGGAACATCCACTCCGCTGGGAGACATTGCAGAAAGCAAAGCCATACTGGGAGTATTCGAAGAAAATGCGTATAAGCTTAACATATCTTCTACCAAATCCATGACCGGCCATCTGCTCGGTGCCGCTGGTGCTATTGAGGCCATTGCCTGCATACTTGCTGTTAAGAACGATATTGTTCCTCCTACCATCAACCATTTCACCGATGATCCTCAGTTTGACCCCAAGCTGAATTTTACTTTCAACAAGGCACAGAAAAGAACGGTGCGTGCGGCTCTGAGCAATACTTTCGGCTTTGGAGGTCACAATGCTTCAGTTATTGTAAAGAAATTTCAATAAGTAATGAATAACCATTAACCTTGTCCTATGTTCAACATCGGTGGCAGCGAACTTTTTTTCATCCTGTTCATGGCACTGCTGTTTTTCGGCTCCAAAAAAATTCCCGAAATAGCCCGTGGACTGGGCAAAGGTCTGCGCGAAATGAAAGATGCCGCACGCGGAGTGGAGAATGAGATCACCCGCGAGATGAATGATATCAAGAAGGATGTCGATGTAAAAAAGCTAATCGATAAGGAGTAACCCTCTTTTTACTACAAGCTCTTACTACGAAGTTTGTCCCCCGCTGGAGGGGGCCAGGGGAGGATTTAAGCGGCATCTTTCTTCTTCCTGTCAAAATCAATTACGATAGGAGTAGCGATGCAGATGGAAGAATAGGTTCCGATCACGATACCGATGAGAAGCGCAAACGCAAAGGAACGAATTACCTCTCCGCCAAAGATGAAGATCGCTACCAATACGAAGAAGGTGATGAGCGATGTGATCATGGTTCTGCTTAAGGTGCTGTTAAGCGCATAGTTGATGATGCGGTTCTTTTCTTCTCCCGGAATAAGGCCGCTCTTGCCTTTATCTCCAAGGTATTCGCGAATTCTGTCAAATACCACAACCGTATCCGTCATGGAATAACCCATTACGGTAAGGATTGCTGCAATAAAATCCTGATTAATCTCCAGCGTGAGTGGAAGAACACCGTCAAATATGGTGTAGCAGGAAAGGATCACCGCCACATCGTGAAAGAGCGCCACGGTTGCTCCCAATCCGTACTGCCATCCTTTGAACCGGATTAGAATGTAAACGAACATCAACGCGCAGGAGAACAGGATCGTCCATACGGCATTGTTTCGTAAGTCGCGCGAAATGGTTCCCCCCACTTTTTGCGATTGAATGATTTCAAATTTATTGTCCAGCGAGCCAAGTCCTTCAATCAGTTTTTCCTGCACCGTCTGATCCGCAGTGGCACTGGTATCATCGATCATGAAAGAAGTGGTGATGCGCACCTGCTTTTCTCCTCCGAATGTTTTCACCTCTCTTCCTTCCCCGTTAAAGGGCGTTCTCAGCGATTCACCAACCGCTTCGGTCTGAACCGGATTCTCAAATCGCACATAGTAACTTCTTCCTCCCTTGAAATCCACGCCCATCTGGAACCCATCGTTCTTGAAAAAGAAAATAGCCCCCGTGAGGATGATCGCGCTGGAGAAAACATAATACATTTTTCTGTTCTTCACAAAATCTATGTTCACATTCTTGAAAATATTTTGTGTAACAGGGATGGAAAAGGAAATATCCATTTTTTTCCCCAGCAGAAATTCGAAAACAATTCTGGAAATAAATATGGCAGAGAAAAGTGAGCAGAGAATACCAATAATAAGTGTGGTTGCAAACCCTTGTACCGGGCCTGATCCGTAAGCAAACAGAATGGCGCCAAGCAGGATGGTGGTGATGTTGGAGTCAAGGATAGATGACAAAGCGTGCTTGTATCCGTCAGAAACCGCCAGTTGCAATCCTTTTCCGGCACGCAATTCCTCGCGTATGCGCTCGTAAATAAGTACGTTGGCATCCACGGCAAGCGCAACTACCAGTACCAGCCCCGCAATACCGGGAAGGGTGAGTACCGCGCCAAGAGAGGCAAGTACTCCGACAATAAAAAATGTATTTATAAGCAGCACAATATCGGCAACAATACCCGCTTTGCCATAATAGAACAGCATGAAAACAAATACAAGCAATAACGCGATAACAAATGAACGGAACCCTGCACTGATGGATTCAGCTCCGAGGGTTGGTCCAACAACAGTTTCTTCTACAATACGTGCGGGAGCAGGCATTTTTCCCGCTTTCAGAATATTCACCATGTCATCCGCTTCCTGACCGGTAAAATCGCCTGTGATTTGAGAAACTCCTCCGGTAATTTTTCCCTGAACGGTAGGATAAGAATAAACATACCCATCCAGAACGATTGCAATGCTTTTTCCAATATTATCTCCTGTAAGTGCAGCCCAGATTTGTCCGGCCTCGTCCGTCATGGTCATCGAAATATTCGGGCGGCCCTGCTGACGCTGATCGTATTCCTTGCGTGCATCGGTCATGATATCGCCATAAAGCGCAGCTTTTTTATCCCTGCGCGTGATCTTTAAAGCAATAAGCTGTGTAACAGATTCAGCGCCTTTTACGGGCTTGTACGTCCATGCAAATTTTATGTTATCGGGCAGGACGCGTTTGATCTTATCATTGTTCAGATAAGACATGATTTGCGCTGTATCTTTTATCAGGGATCTTCCAACGATTGGGCCCGGAACAGTTTTTCCTTGTTGATCAATGAAAGGCTGAAGTAAAAAGAATAGGGGATGTTCGCGCTTTGCTTTCGCCATGGCCGAAGTATCTTCCTGTGCTTTCGATAATGCTGCATTTTTGGAAGTATCATTCAGGCCAAGCTGTGAAAGTGCAGAAGCAGTATCATTTTTTGATGAGTCGGCTTTTGCGATTGCTTTCAGCGAGTCAGCTTTTGCAACAATTTTTAAGGAGTCTGCTTTACGGATAATCTTCAAAGAATCGGCAGCAACCGTATCTTTTTTGATAACAAATCCAAGAATTTCAGCCAGGCGTTTGTCGGCTTCCACGAGTTTTCCAATAGCTTCTTCGTTCTCGTAGGTTTCCCAGAACTCAAGGTTAGCGGTTCCCTGTAAAAGTTTACGTACACGCTCCGGGTCATTAACTCCCGGAAGTTCGATCAGGATTCGTCCTGCTGTTTGCAGTTTCTGGATATTGGGCTGCGTAACACCGAACTTGTCGATACGCGCACGGAGTGTTTTTTCGGAAGTGGCCAGGGCCTCATCCACACGTTCTTTGATGAGAGCAATAACGGTTTCATCGGGAGTGTTGAAGTCTATCTTCCCTTTCAGCTCAATGGTGCGGAAATAGCTGGCAAGAGAAATTCCGGGGTCAATAGTCTTAAGCTCTTCCGCGAAAAGTTCTGACAGATGTTTCTTCTCTTTGTGCTCGCGTATGCGGGCTTTGCCGATGGCAAGATTGAGCTTTGCATCATCCGGCTTGGCCGACATGTTGCGAATGATATCCGCTACCGATACTTCGAGGGTAACATTCATGCCGCCTTTCAGATCAAGGCCGAGGTTTATCTCATGGTCTTTGCAGTCTTCGTAGGTAAAAACATAGC
>SCSP01000050.1 GCA_004297845.1 Bacteroidota bacterium
CCGGGCCAATGGCTATAAGAATTTTGGATTCAGGAGTGGGGAGTATAGATTTTGAAAGAAGTTTTCCCTGCGGGTTTTGAGGAGGGAATGTTGCCCCGGACAATTCAGGGATGTGTCCGATAAATTTTTGTTGTCTCAGCCCCGGTCCCTCTCCGGGAGGAAAGGAGAGTGTGCTTCGGGTGATAAAAGATGTAAAATCCTGTAACTCGTTCAGTTTTGGTAATTGTGATTTAAGACACTGTTTCATGGCAGAAACGATTACCTTGTTTAACCGCTCTGTTTTGATGATCGTCCGCTCTGCGTGTTTGCATTTGATGGGAATGATTTCATCGCAGCCTATCTCGGTTGCTTTTTCGAGGAACCACTCAAAGCGTTCCATGTTTTTGGTAGGGGCAATGGCGATAGTAAAATGAAAGTTCCTTTTTGCCGGATCAGGTATCGCGCGTACGATTTTTACAGTGCATTTTTTGGGATGATCCGAAATTATTTGACCCTGATAAAACATCCCTTTTCCATCCGCAAGGAAGATGGAATCACCAATTTTTATTCTTAGCACACGAATGCAATGCGCGGATTCTTCTTCGGGAAGAAGCAGAGGCGAGGATGGGCTGACAACGGGGCAGTAAAAAAGATTCATCTGCTTAAAGGTATATGGAATAGAGGGATAAAGGTATAAGTTTTGTATTTCCATCATTGCGAACTTATCAGGGCTGTTGAATTCTATGTGAATGTCTATGTATCTATGTGCCTATGTGGTAAAAAATTCCTCACCACATAGGAGCATAGTTCACATAGGGAAAACACACAGTTTGGCATACTGGGAAAAGAGTTTAGAATTCAACAGCCCTGATTTCGCCACCAATTTTCACGAATTAACACAAATTAATTAGTGAGAATTAGTGTAATTCGTGTCTTGTATTTCTGTTTTAGGAGTCCTTATAGATAGCGTTTTATCTGTTCATCCATAATTTTCAGTCCTTCAGCAAATGAGCGGGGATTGTAGTCTAATTCTCTTTTTGCTTTTTCAATAATGAATCCGGTGTAAGGCGGACGTTTTGCCGGCTGGTTCAATTCGACAGATGAAATCGGATTAATAAAGGACTTGTCTAATTTCCAGAAATCAGCGATCCTATTGGCAAGTTCAAGAATGTTGTATGTTTTTTCTCCCGATACATGATAAATACCTTCTGCGCCTTTCATGGCTGCCATGATGCAGGCCTGCGCCAGATCTTCCGAAAGTGTAGGGGCGCGGAACTGATCGTTGATCACATTTATCCTTTGTTTCTTTTCAAGATTATTTTTTACCCATAGCACAAGGTTGCTGCGTGTGTTTCCGTCCACAATGCCATATACAATGATCGTTCGCAGGATCGCCCATTTGAGTTTGCTTGCCATCACAATTTTTTCTCCTTCTAATTTGGAGAGGGCGTAATAATGCAAAGGGTTTGGCTGATCGGTTTCAACGTATTCGCTGCCTTTCATGCCGTCAAAGACAAAATCGGTGGAGAGGTGTATCAACCTCACCCCCAACCCCTCTCCAGCGGGAGAGGGGAGTTTTTCAAGTGTATCGCAAATATATTGCATCGCAGTAACATTGGCTGCCCAGCATTCTTCACGCTTGGTTTCGCAGGCATCCACGTTGGTCATGGCTGCGGTGTTGATGACTACATTGGGTTGGTGTTTTGAAAATATATTTTCTACCTCTGTTTTGCTGGTGATATCAAGCGATTCGTAAATATATCCGTCCTTCCGGTGGACGCGATTTTCTCCCTTAGCTGCGGCAATGATCTGTACTTCGCCTTTTATCTTTTTTCTAACGTCATCGGGAAGCAGACAAAGCGGATCACCCAAAAGACCGTATATGATCTTTTGTCCCAACAATCCGTTAGAGCCGGTAACAAGGATCTTCATCAGGAGAAGAGTTCTCTCAGTTTATTGATCTGATCGGAGGTGCCAAGCACGAATAGTTTTGCGTTGGGGATCAGTATGGTTTCAGCGGAGGGGTTAATAACGTACTCCCCCTTCGCAGTTTTGAACCCGATGATATTTGCTCCGCTTTTGTTGCGTACCTCCAGTTCCCGGATGGTTTTATTCTGAAGATTTTGAGGAAGATTTTCGTACGCAATTTCATCCAGGTTGATATCAACACCCACGCCCGTTACGTAATCAATGAATTCAACAATATCCGGTTTCATTACGAGTGATGCCATGTGCGCACCCCCTACCATGTCCGGCATGATCACGTGATCGGCACCGGCAGTTTTAAGTTTCTTGTCGGAGTTATCGTCCGAAGCCCGGGAGATAATATTCAGTTTTCGGTTCAGCGTTCTTGCAGAAAGCACAATGAACAGGTTATCCGCATCCACCGGCAAGGTGGTAACAACCGCACGTGCCCGCTGAATTCCGGCTTGCATTAATACTTCATCCTGTGTTGCATCTCCGGTTATTACCAGGTGGGGATATTTCTCAGACATATTCTGAACAGGCTCGCCTTTTTGCTCAATGACCACAAAGCGCTGGTTATGGCTTTTCAGCACGCGTGCGGCTTGCTTGCCGTTTCGGCCGTATCCACAAATGATTACGTGGTTCTCTAATTTTTCGAGTTCGGATGTCAAACGTTTGATTTTAAAATATTCGCGGAACTCCCCATCCATGATATAGCGGGTGATGGAGGTGATTGCGAAGGCAAAAGTACCAAAACTTGTGATGATAAGGATAATGGTAAACATTCTTCCCGCATCGGAAAGCGGGTGTACTTCCTGAAATCCGACCGTAGCCACTGTGATGGTGGTCATGTATAATGCCTCGAACAAAGTGTACCCTTCAATGGCGCTAAACCCAATAACTCCTGCAACAACAATAAGAACCAAAAGGCCAAGCGGGAAGTATAGTCGGGAGAATTGTTTAAAGTGATTCATTTATCCTGTATGAATCAAAAATCCCAAACACTGGGACGTTTGCGTCTGGGTTTGAAATATTTTTTGTTTTCGAGTAGAAAAGCAAGTATGAAATAAATAATAATAGGAGAGCCGAAGGTGAAGAAAGACAAGTAAATGAAATACATGCGGATGGTGGTGGCTTTGATGCCCATCTTCTTTCCCAGCCATGCACACACCCCAAAGGCGCGGCTTTCAAACCAATTGCGGATGCGTTGAATCATAGGGCAAAGATAATAAATCACCCCCACCCTGTCCCGCCCCCTCAAAGGGCGGGGAGTTAGACGACCGCAGAAGTGGGGTGCAATAATTTCGCCCCCACCTCACATTCCAAACATCTTTTCTTCGAGCAGTATTCATTTTTTAGCTGAAGAAGCGCTTGTGTCTGATACGCATTTTCGGATTTTATACCGAGAGAATTCCATTTTGCAATGATCGAATTTCTTTCTGCTTCCGTTTTATCTAAAAAGTCCAGCGCCCTCTCCATCAATTGCGGTTCTCCTTTTTGTTTTGCATAGACAAAAAGAAAAGGAACGATTGTGTTGATGAGAAGAAGATTTTTTGTGTCTTCTCCCAGAATTTTTTTTCGCGAGGGAGAGGATTTTCCGAAACGGTAGTGTGTGATCCAGTATTCGCTGGACTCCGCATGAAGCAATGACCGGATAGTATAAATATTGGTTGATTCAATCATTTTTGAAAACAGATGCAAGGACTTATAAATGAGATTCGCAAACTGCGCAATGCGGATGGTTGGGAAGTTGGGAGGATGGAGCCGCATGAATTTCCAAAGATGGCTGTCAATGGGTTTTAACTTGAACTTTTTTTTCAGAAATTCGTATTCTTTTTGTAGCTGTAAGAAGTAATCGTCCGGCACCCTCTGCCCTTTGGACAACCGAGCTGCAGGCGAAGGATGGGAGTGTAGCCGGGATGGAGAAGGGTCTAACATCCCTGCCTGACCGAATAACAATGCTTCTATCTGAAGGAAACTGTCCTTATGTTTTGCAAGTATGTTAAGCGGCAATGATTTTGCAAGTAACTCAAACGGCTGTGCATTTACTTTTAAGCCGAAGCCGTATGCAAGATGCCGGTAAAAAGTTTCTTCCCAGTTATTTTGATTTTCACTCAGAGAGTCAATAATGGGCAGGGTTTTTCTCTCAAGACGTTCGATGAGTAAACGATCAAACCAATGGGTAAGTGTGAAAGAACTAACGATTTGCACCTGTTTTCCACATGGGATCCAGTCCTTACTTTCTTTAAATGAAAGGTATTTTTTATACAGGCCTTCCGGAATTTTCCCCTTTAGTTCAAGTGTTGGCAAAATCTCGCCATTTTTTCTTTTTAACTCTTTGTCTGCTTCGTGCACTACATGGAGAATGACATTGTCATAGGCTTTGTCGTTCTGATGCTTATGCGCCTCCCAATCCGAAGCGTGAACATGTATCTCCACATTCCCTGCCCACAGGGTTTTGCCAATTTTTATTTTAGCATTAAAAAAATCAGGCCCCGAATCCGAGTTGGATTCTCCGACTTTCAGGATTTCAATTGGATCGCCTGATTGGGTCAATAGATATTTCCCGTCAAATAACCGGAACTTCCAAAGGTAGTGAAGGAATTCTTCCTGCATAAATCTTAGAAAAACGTCCCGATTATCATCGGGAGGGTATACGAATGTAGGAAGAAAACCAAAAATGAAAGCAGGAAAAGAGAGGTTACAGGGTTACAATCTCCCTTCCATATACCTGAGGGTGTGATACAAAAGTTCCCGGGCGCGAAATAGTTGCGCTTTCACGGTGCCGATGGGCAGATCCAGATCCTGCGCGATCTCTTCGTAAGATTTTTCCTGGAAGTAGCGCAGTTCCACCAGCGTACGGTAGCGGGGCTGCAGTTTTTCCACCACCGTCTGCATCATCTCTATCTTTTGCTTTTTGATGGCTTTCTCCTCCGGATTCAGAAAATCCGATTTTGGCTCAAACAACATTTCGGTTCCTTCAGAATTCTCATAGGTGCGGTCGAGCGATACGGCATTTTTTTTCCTGCGTATGAAATCAATGCAGTTATTGGTGGCTATCTTGAAAAGCCAGGTGCTGAAAGCAAAATCGGGCGTGTACTGCCCCAGGTTCCGGAAAGCTTTGCCGAACGCTTCGATGGTAAGATCATCGGCATCATCCTTGTCCTTCACCATCTTAAGAAGCATGAAAAAGATAATGTCCTTATATCTGCCCATCAGCTCGGCATAGGCTTTCTGATCGCCTTTTTTAAGGGCAAGTTGAATTAATTTCCAATCGTGAGCGCCCTTGGCAGAAAGATTCTGACTTATATTCTTTTCCATTTTTGCCTGCGGAAGAGCTTATTTGAAATTGTGAGTACCGGGTAAACCCCAAGTAAAAACAACTCTGATACAAGCGAAAGTAGTAATAAATCTTTCTCTTTCAATTTATCCATCGCCCGCTTAAAAATGACTAACTGTACAATGATCCTGAAGGCAAACAGGAATAGGATAATATAGCTATCCGGCTGCGGAAATCTATGGAAAATGCATAACAGAAGCAGCGTTGTAAATAAGATCCAGAAAAATGCCTGCGCGAAGGGATAAACGCCCAAAAGTATTTTGTCGGACGTTTTATATTCCGTCCACGTGGAAAGGTGCCTGCGCTTCTGCTCTATCCAGCCTTTCCAATTCTTCTTTACCCGCGATACGGTAAAGCTTTCCGGAGAAATTTCCGCCTTGGTATTGGCCGGGCTTGCCGCCTGGTTGATGAACAAGTCATCATCGCCCGATTCAATATGGTAATGCGTGGCAAACCCTTTATGCTTGAAGAAGAGGGATTTCTTATAAGCCAAATTTCTGCCAACACCCATATAAGGGGAGCCTGCCATTGCAAAAGAAAGGTACTGGAGCGCAATGTGAAAGGTGTCAAAACGAATGAGCTTGTTCAGAAAGCCGGGGAGTTTTTCGTATTTGCTGTAGCCCAATACAATTTCAGTCTCCTCCTGCTCTCTCGGCTTGTCAGGACTAGGCAAGAGCGGGTTTGAAAAGTTACGCATCATTTTTCTCAGCCATTGATTACCAAGCGGTTTGCAATCTCCATCTGTAAAAAGCAGGTACTCGTTGGCGGCTCCTTTTATTCCAACCATCACCGCAAATTTTTTTCCGTGATGGTGTTTTTTGTCCTCTTTGACGGTTATAACTTTTAAGCGCTTATATTTTTTTTCGAACATTCGCAGCACATCGGGGGTATTATCGGAGGAGCAATCGTCCACCACCACCACTTCATAGTTTGGATAATCCTGAGAGAGTATGTGTGGTAAAAATTCAGGAAGGTTATGGTCTTCGTTCTTGCAGCAGATGACTATGGAGACAGGCACCCCATCCTCCGTGAGCTGCGCTCGCAACCTTTGGTTGTCCAAAGGGGAGGAAGCCAAATCCGGTTCTGTGTAAAAAGAAATGCGGGCGAAATAATAGAGATAATACCAAAGCAGGATCAGAATAGTGAAACAGAAAAGGCAGAACAGAATAAAATAGACACTTAACTCCGGCACTAAAAATAATATCATGATCGTCAAAGTTAGGAGGAGACAGTTTTCGTATATACATTATCTTTGATGGTTTTTAACATTCTTCTTAACACCATGCTTTTCAGCAGCACGCTTTTTCTTCTTTATTTTCTTCCTGCATTCTTGACCATTTATTTTATTATTCCTGCAAAAGCAAAGAATCCTTTTACGCTTTTTGCAAGCATTTTATTCTTTGCCTGGGGCGCTCCTAAGTTTGTTTTTGTTTTGTCGGCAGCGGTGATCGCGGATTTTTTTATTGCGCAGCTTATTCACAAAAATGAAGGACGGAAGAGAAGGGTCTTCCTTACGATAGGAGTTGTTTTCAATGTTTCCGTGCTCCTTTATTTCAAGTACTTCAATTTTTTCATGGATAATGTGAACGTGCTGATGGAAGGTTTCGGCACCAATGCGATCATTTTTACACGCGTGGCGCTTCCTATCGGCATTTCATTCTTTGTCTTTCACGAACTGAGCTACCTCCTTGATGTGTACCGGAGAGTGAAGCCGCCCATGAACCATATTATAAATTATGGACTTTATATTTTCCTTTTTCCCCAGCTGATAGCAGGTCCTATCATCCGCTTTTCCGAAATAGCGGATCAGATCAACGAACGGAAATTTCAGGATAATATTGACAATCGCATTCTTGGTTTATTCCGCTTTGTCATCGGACTGGCAAAAAAAGTATTGATCGCCAATGTATTGGGGGAGGAAGCAGATAAAATATTCAAACTTCCTTTGGAGGAACTAAGCAGCGTTTCTGCCTGGATAGGCGCACTGTGTTACACGTTTCAGATCTATTTTGATTTCTCCGGTTACTCCGATATGGCAATTGGATTGGCGCGTGCCATGGGATTTATTTTTCCGGAAAACTTTAATCATCCTTACCTTGCAGAAAGCATAACTGATTTCTGGAGGCGCTGGCACATGTCGCTGAGCCGCTGGATGCGGGATTACCTCTACATTTCTTTGGGAGGAAACAAGGTTCCCGTGCCACGCATGTATTTCAATCTATGCCTGGTCTTCCTGATATCCGGTTTCTGGCACGGTGCCGAGTGGACTTTTATTTTCTGGGGAGCCTATCACGGCTTGTTTTTGGTTTTAGACCGCCTCTTTCTGTTAAAACTTACTTCTTACATCGGAAAAATTCCAAGGATCATTTTTACTTTTTTCATTACAGTGATCGGATGGATATTCTTCCGTTCCGAATCCATGTTACAGGCTTTTCTATTTCTGAAAAAAATGGGGGAATTCTCATGGTCAAAATATTTTTTTACGCCTTATTTAATATCCGTATTGGCAGCTGCCATTGCCCTTTCGTTCTTCTTGCCTTTTCTCAACAGAAATAAATTAAATAATATCGAAACCTTCTCTGTTTTAAGTATCCGGGAAACGGCATTTAGTGTGCTGATCATTGTTCTTGTTATGATAATTTGTGTCGGTGAAATTTCTTCCAGCGGCTTTAATCCTTTCATCTATTTCAAATTCTGAACATGCATATAATCGTTAAAACCATATTACTCATTTTGCTCCTGATAATTTTATGGATCCCCTTCCTGCAGGGGCTTTTCGGTGTTTTTAAAGAAACAGAATTGAAAGGATCTTACATTGAAC
>SCSP01000051.1 GCA_004297845.1 Bacteroidota bacterium
ATCGATATTTTATTAGATGATCTGGAAGACTACGGAGATGAAAGCCGCAGTGACGAGAATACATGGTGCCTGGGCACACAGTATTGGTCAAAAAACCCACACAAGCCGAGTTATGTTGCCCAGTACGGAATATTGCTCGATATGGTTGGCGCCAAGGGGGCAACTTTCCCCCGGGAAGGTAACTCGGTTGAATATGCCCCCTATGTTGTAAAAAAAATATGGAACAAAGCTGCACATTTAGGCTACTCGAATTATTTTATCTTCGAGGATGGCACTTCAATCACGGATGATAACTATTATGTTATTACCGGTGCAAACATTCCCTGCGTTGACATCATTAACATGAATCCTCAAACCGGACGTTTCGGATCCTACCACCATACGCATCGCGATAACATGGATATTATTGACAAGAATACGTTGAAAGCTGTTGGGCAAACTATTCTGGAGGTGGTGTGGGAAGAACAAAAATGAGTCCCCACCTAAATCCTCCCCGAAGGGGAGGACTTTCACGCGCAAACTCTCCCCCTTTGGGGGAGTTGGAGGGGGCTTCCTTACTTCTGCATCTCCTTCAACGTCTCATTCGCCTGTTTCTGATACTTGCTTTTAGAATTATTCTGGAGTTCCTGCAGGTTAATGCGCGCATTCTTCGTGTCGTTGTTCTTAAGGTAGGCCAGCGATAAATACCATTGGGCGGAATCATAATAGTCGCCTGTCTTGTTCTGTAGTACCTTGTTCAGGTTGGTTAACGCTTTTTCTGTTTGTCCCAAGTTCAAATAAGAAACCGCTGAGTAGAACAGGGCTTTCTCATCATTCGGATTCTGCTTTAATCTTTCTTCGAAATCATTCAAAGATCCCACATAATCCTGCTTGTCGTATTTCATCATGGCATTGTCAAGGATGGTTGCTTCGTCCTTTGCTGTTGTTCCGACTGTGATTAAGGAAGAGAATTGTGGAACAGAATCCATCACCGCATCGGTTTTCGATTGAGTTATTTTTGTTTGAGCATCCGGTGCAGGAGTTGTCGTTGTAGTCTTTGTTGCATCATATCCGGCAGAAAATTTCTTAGACTTGCCTTTTTTAACTTCTCTGTACTCTCCGCCAGACTTCTCACTTTTCACTTCAATTGTTTTATCTGTCACCTCCTGTTGGTAGTTGTCGGAAGTTGCTCCCGTAACTATTACAGCTGCCACTGACTGTGCTTGCACTCCCGCTTTTTTTTCATTTTTCTTGAGCGGTTCTAATTCGTCACGATTTTCAGCGAAGTCTTTTTTGCCGACTAAACCGGTCTCTTCATCTCTGGATTTCACCTCCGGCAGCGGGGTAATTGTCAAATTATTTTCAGTAGGAACTTCTGCATTTTTTCTGCGGTTGTCTTCTTCGAGAGGTGTTCTTAATACCTGGTTCCGAGCTTTCTGTACCGGAATATCTTCTTCGGCAACAGATTCATTTCCCGTCCATCCAAAACTTTTACCGGATACCGCATCGTTGCCGCTCCTTGCGCCTTCCTTTGCCTTATGAACGTCTGCCAAAACCTTCTCGGGCGGTTCTTTTGCAGCAACAGGCATATTATTATCTGATTGAGCCTGTTCTTTACCTTCAACCATTTGTTCTGTTGCTACTGTCGAAAGGTCAGCAGGAGGCGACTCAAACTTTTCCGCAAATATTTTATCGGATGATTTCTGATCTATTTCCTTCATGGACATATTACTGCGGAAGAACAATACCAGACCGAGTAACGCCACCACCGATGCCGCTATGGCCAACTGGCTGCGGTATTGTTGGAGGAAAACAATTTTTACTTCTTTCTTTTCTTCCTTCGTGCTATCCCGATAGCTATCGGGACGTGAAATTCGTGTCTGAATTTTCTGATTAAGCTCTGAAGTGATCTTAGATATCTTGTTCTTATCTCCAATGAGCGCCCGTCCTTCCATAGCATCGGAACACATTTCGCAGTCAAGCAAATGCTTTTCCACTTCGTGTTTTTGGGCAGGGGAAAGTTTATCGGAAATATACTTTGTCAGTATATCTTCGGAAAGACAATCTGTATGCTCGAATATGTTAGTTGCCTTTTTCACCTTTTATTCCATCGAAGTACGAATTTTTTACGAACATACGAAGTACGAATTATTGTTTATTGTCTATTGTTTACTGTCTACTGGTTTAGTTGTCATAATTATTTTCAAATTCCTTTTCCCATTCTGTATATAACTCTTCACCTCTTTCATCGAATATCCTGTTGTTTTCGCCACCTCCTCGTATGATTTCTCCTGCAAATAAAAGAGTTCTATGCATATCTTTTGTTCTTCTTTCAGCTCTTTAATTGCAGATTCCATCAAAGTAAGTTGTTTTTCCTTGTATTCTCCGTTATGATGCAAATCGGAGCCCAATTCCACAGCCACCTCACCCCCAACCCCTCTCCCAGAGGAGAGGGGAGCAACACCATCCTCCGAATTATAATCACCGGAATCGTTGGATAGATCACGCGGCAATTCCACATAATTCTTTTTACTGCGGAAATACATCATACAATGGTTCTTGGCCACCATATACAGCCAGGCTTTGAAATTCTCTACATTATGTCGGTGCAGGTCGGTAAGGATCTTTTCGAATATCTGCATCACTCCGTCCTTGGCCTCGTCCTCATCCTTTAAATACTTCATGCACACGCCAAATACCAGATGCGTGTAGCGCTGAAACAATTCACCCACGATGGCATTATCACGGGTTTCCTTGAACTTTTGAATGAGCTCTGTGTCGGAACAGTTTTTTATGTCTGTGCTGCCTGTCAATTCGCTCCTTATTAAGAGGGTAAAACTAAAAAAAAATCCCCTCTTGTTTATGGAATGCTCAAAAACCGTGCATCATTCTAATAAATAAACCGAAAATCAATTAAACCTCATAACAATGAAAACTTCAGAAAAACACAATTTAGGAATTAGGAATAAAGAATTAGGAATTAAAATTCTAAATCCTAAATCCTTAATCCCCAATTGGCCTAAAAGCGGACTAATTGCATTATTTGCTTCCGTGTCTTTAATCGGGCTAATGTCCTGGATGACTCCCACCTATTACCAGCCCTCTGTTGAAAACGACTTTATTCGTTTCCTGAAAAAAAGATCTTCGGAAGCAAATGCAAAACTGCCGGAAGACCGGGTATATCTCCAGTTCGATAAGTCATTTTACAATCCCGGTGAAACTATCTGGTTCTCGGCCTATATACGCAACGGTCAGAATTTAAAGGCGAGTTCGCAGAGTGATATTCTTAACGTGGAGTTCATTAATCCCAAAGGGAGCGTTGAGAAAACCATCCGCTTGATTGCAAAGAACGGAAAAGTTGCCGGTGATTTTTCACTGGATGAAGAGTGCGCAGGCGGTTTATACAAAGTAAAGGCTTACACAAACTGGCAGAAGAATGAGGAGCCACCCACCCCCGACCCCTCCCTCAAGGAAGGGGGCGCAGGACGTGAAAACAACAACTGGTGTTTTGAAAAAGAGATAACAGTACAAGATATTGTGTTACCTGCCTTGAAAATGAAATTGGACTTTGACCGTAAAGCGTTTGGCGCTGGTGATGAGGTATCTGCAAAAATTAAAATTGAAACAAATGAGAACAAACCCCTTTCTTCCTACAAAATAAAGTATGCGGCTCAAGTTGGCGGTGAAAAAATCATGGAAGAAACAACATTTACGGATTATATAGGGGAGAAACACATGAAGTTCACATTGCCCTCAAAACTAAAAACAAACGATGGGATTCTGAACATCATGATAGACTATCAAGGACAGACTGAATCTATTTCACGTTCCATTCCCATTGTGCTGGGTAATATCAATTTCTCCCTCTTCCCTGAAGGAGGTGACCTGATCCGCGGAATCGAAAGTAAAATTGCTTTCCGGGCGATGAACGAATTCGGGAAACCGGCTGATGTGGAAGGGATCGTGCTGAACGGCAAAGGAAAGCAGGTGGCTTCTTTCTCCAGCTTCCACAACGGAATGGGTGCCTTTAAACTCACTCCTGCTCTTGAGGAAAAATATATTGCTAAGATCACCAACCCTGTTGGCATAAAAGAAGAATATGTTCTCCCTGAACCGCTTGACAGAGGATATGTTGTTGCTGTTGAAAAAATTGATCAAAACGAATTGCTTTTGAACATCAGCACCACCGAAACAGAAGAGCTTTCTCTCGTGGGTCAAGTGCGAGGAAAAGTGTGTTACGCAACCGCGCTGAATGCGAAAGCCGGGCAGAACCAGATACTCATCCCGACCAGCGTTTTTCCTATGGGGGTCGCGCAGTTCACGTTGTTCGATTCAAAAGGAATTGAGCGCGCGGAACGTCTGGCATTCGTAAATAAAAATAATCAGATGAGTGTTTCCATCACAACCGATAAGGAAAAATACCTTCCACGCGAAAAAGTGAACATGACCATTATGGTGAAGGACGAGCGCGGCATGCCCATGCCGGCCAGTCTTTCCATCAGCGTGGCAAACGACCAGCTTTTATCCTTCGCAGACGACAAACAGGGAAATATTTTGTCTAAAATGTTACTGGAATACGATATTAAAGACAAAATTGAAGAGCCCAATTTCTATTTTGATGTAAAAGAGCCGAAGTCCGAAAAGGCACTTGACTATGTAATGATGACTAATGGATGGAGAAGATTCACCTGGGAAAAAGTGCTTGCGGATGAATTACCTGCCATCACTTTTACAGGTGAAAAAGCGATCGTTTCAGGAACTGTGATGGATGCTTATACAGGCAAACCTGTTGCAAATGCAAAATTAAAGGTCAGCACCGATGGTTCTACCGTTGAAACGGATGGAAACGGAAATTTCATGATAAAAAAAATAGATCTGAGCACTGTCACAAACCTTTCTTTGGACGCAGACGGGTACGATCCGCAGCAATATCAGATATATGATTACAATCAAAACCTCGCGTACTATCTTTATCCTCACTACAATCATTCCAAATATGCCCCACCCACCATCACCAAAAACGATAAATGGCGGAATGCACTGAAACCTTCTTCAGGTTTGGTGAAAGTTCCGAAAGAACCCATGGGAGGAATTGTGCTTGCGATGCAAGCTGGTAAGGCAGAAGTGGTGATAGACAAAGTTGAAAGAGATGAAAATGCTCCCAAGCAACCCGAAAATTTTAAAAACAAAAAAAAGCCGACTCCTGATTTGAACCGGCCACAAGAAGGTGAAGATCAAAATCGGATCAATGCGGGATTTGTCCGCATTAAGCCCGCTGGAAGAACTCCCTTTGGCGATGGCGATGAAGATTTCGAGCTGGCAATTAAAAAGAATGAGAATGTGCAGCAGCAAAATGCGGTAGCGGTATATTACCGCACCAAACAATTCGCAGCACCTGCTTACAAACAAGGAGAGTATCCGGAACAAAGAACAGATTTCCGTTCAACCATTTACTGGAACCCAAATGTGCAGGTGGGTAATTCCGGAAAAGCGGAGGTTTCGTTCTGCAATTCGGATGATATCAGTTCTTTCAGAACAACGGTGGAAGGAATCGGAAATGACGGCAGCATTGGCAGAGCGGAAAAAACATTTTTCTCACAAATGCCCTTCTCCCTCACTACAAAAATTCCTACCGAAGTGGTAACAGAAGATGTGGTGTCCATTCCTTTAACGCTGAAGAATAATACGTCAGCATCGGTAAGCGGATTACTCAACATTGCAGCACCTAAAGGACTGGAATTACTTTCCAACCTAACTGAACTGCAAACACTGGCAGCCGGAAAATCAAAAACAATTTACCTGGAATACAGAGTGAAGAGCGAAATTTCTGAAGGGGCATTCGAAATCAGTTATAAGGCCTGCGGCATGAAAGATGCTTTTGCTCAGAACTTAAAAGTGGTTCCTAAAGGATTTCCCGTGAATACTTCTTTCTCAGGAGATAAAAGCGAATCCGAGTATGAAATTGATATGAGAAATGTAGTGAAAGGGTCTATTCGTGTAAGACTGACTGCTTTCCCATCCGTGGTGAGCGATCTGCTCACCGGAGTAGATGGAATTCTTCGCGAACCCGGAGGATGCTTTGAGCAAACCTCCATGAGCAGCTATCCGAACGCTATGGTGATGGATTATTTAAAAACTTCAAATACAAAAGATGAAAAACTTCTTGCCTATGCCGGAGGAATGTTAGACAGAGGATACAAAAAGCTCATCACTTTTGAGACAAAACAAAAAGGGTACGAATGGTTCGGGCAAGCACCCGGACATCAGGGATTAACGGCCTACGGTCTGATGCAATTCAACGACCTTAAAAAAGTGTACGAGGGCGTTGACCAGAAAATGATAGACCGCACTGCGGAATGGATACTCTCCCAAAAGGACGGCAAAGGCGGGTTCAAACGAAACACCTACGCCCTGCATGATTTCGGAAGCATCAGCGATGATGTGATGAACGGGTACATTGTATATGCCCTCGCTGAAGCAGGTTACGGAAGTCAGTTAAAAAAAGAAACTGACGCAACGTACGAAACTGCGATGAAGAACAAAGATCCTTATCAGCTGGCAATGAGCGCAAACGCATTGTATATACTGAAAGACGCGAAGGCAGACAAAGCAATGGCTGAACTTCTGAAAACTCAGGAGAAAGACGGCACTTTCAACGGAACAACTCACTCCATCACACATTCCACCGGCAGTTCATTGAAGATCGAAACAACTTCTCTGGCGATCATGGCCATGCTGAAGTCTTCCAACAAAAATTCCATGGCAGTGAACAAAGCGGTTGAGTCCTTGGTAAAAAGCAGAAGCGGTTACGGTTCTTTCGGAAATACACAGGGAACAGTACTTGCCCTGAAAGCAATGACCGAATACGCTAAAGCCAACAAAGCAACTCCCGAAGATGGCACCGTGGAGTTTTATGTAGATGGAAAAAAGGTTGCTGAACAATCCTACAAAGCAGGCGAAAAGGAGGCAATCGTGCTGGACAGCCTGGAGCAGTACATAAAGGAAGGAAAGCATAAGTTGAAAGTGAAATACATTGGAACAAAAAACCCGCTGCCCCACGCTGTGGCCGTAAGCTGGAACACTTCGCTTCCAAACAGCGATGAAGAATGTAAAGTGGATATGAAAACAAAACTTGCGTCCAAATCTGCGAATCAAGGTGAAACGATCCGCCTTACTGCAAGTATCAAGAACAAAACAGATGAAGGCCTGCCCAGCCCCATTTCGATCATCGGAATTCCAGCCGGTCTTTCACTACAACCCTGGCAGTTGAAAGAGATGCAGGAGAAAAAACTGTTCGACTACTATGAAGTGATCGGCAGCAACCTGGTGCTTTACTACCGCGGCATGGGACCCAAAGAGGTTAAAACTATCAACCTCGACCTGAAAGCCGATATCCCCGGGGAATACGAAGCGCCCGCGTCATCCGCGTACCTTTATTATACCAATGAACACAAGGCATGGGATGCAGGTGGCACGATTGTTGTAAAAAAACAATCATAATGCATCACCCCACCTCCTCTCCAGATGGAGAGGGGCTAAAGGAAAATCTGAAAGATAATGAAAATATTTTTGACAACAAAGACATATTATAGCATAAAGGAAATAAGTGTACTTTAAAAATAAATATATGAAAACCATCCTCACCATCTTCGCGCTCACCTTTGCCTTCGCTTCCTTCTCCCAGCAGCAAGCAAGTAATCCGGAGAGCATTAATTACTACGATCAGACATCGCTGAATAATGACAATCCTCAAATTCTCAATTTTTCACAGCAGCCGATAAACCCGCCTGCACAGGCGCATCAAGGAAGAGGGTTGGAGGAGAATCTTTTCGTATCGAATGAAAACAAACCGGAGCCCTGCACAGACTGCGATAAGGTGAAAAAGGCCATAAAGGCTTCTCACTATTCAGCATCGGGAAACAGCCGCAAGCCTTTCAGCTATAAAAGGTGGGTCAGGACCACGGGAGGAAAGATGCACATGCAGATGAAAAAGATGTTCGCCCGAAGCCACAAAGTAAAGACCTCGTATTCTCTTTGCTTCAATTGGCAGTAGCCCATGCTATGCATGAAACGGGGCGACACCGAAAAACCATATTGCAAGTATAAAAAAAATTAAATTAAATATGAAAACATATCTTAACACTCTTCTTATTGCTACGGCAATAGTATTGACAGCTTTGATTTTTTCCAATGCATTCAAAAATAGAAACAAGACCAATAACTCCATCAGTGTGACTGGACTGGGAAAGAAAGATTTTGTTTCTGACTTAATCGTATGGAGCGGCTACTTTACAAAAAAAAATATGAATTTGAAAGAGGCATATGCAGAACTTGACAAAGACAGAGAAAATATAAAAGCATATCTTATTTCTAAAGGCATAAAGTCGGAAGCAATTGTTTTTTCTGCTGTTGACATAAACAAGGAATTTGAAGACACATATGATAATTCTGGCAATAAAGTTAAATCTGTTTTTACAGGTTATCGGCTCAATCAGAATGTGCAGATTGAATCAAATGAAGTTGACAAAACAGAAGGTATTTCAAGACAAGTAAGCGAGTTGATAAACTCAGGAGTTGAATTTTATTCTAATAACCCTCAATATTATTATACCAAATTATCCGAACTTAAAATAGAGATGATTGCAGATGCAACGAGAGATGCCAATATCCGAGCTAACAAAATTGCAGAAAATGCTGGAGGAGAAGTCGGAAGGTTGAAGAATGCTAATATGGGAATTTTCCAAATAGTAGCCCAAAATTCATCCGAGGACTTTTCCTGGGGTGGTTCTTTTAACACTACATCTAAAAGAAAGACAGCGACAATCACGATAAAACTAGAATATGAAATAGATTAGCGAGTAGAGCGGGGGAATTTCACGCCTACCCTCTCACAGAACCGTACGTGAAACTCTCGCTTCATACGGCTCTTCCACAATAAGTTTCTTCCGATAGTTTAGTTGTTACGTGTTAATAATCGGAAAACCTATACATTTGCTGCTGACCAGTAACCAAAATGACACGACTTATTTTTATACTGACTCTTTTCTATTTGACAAGTTGCCCGCAAGTGAATCTTTTTGGACAACAGGATACTTCGATGTTCTTTCTTCTTAAGAATAGGTCAAAGAGAGATACGCTTTTCGTTAAAAACATAGGACATGGTTTTTATGATTATGGTTTAATTTGGAAAAAAGATACAATCGTAAAGGATTTACACTACGGCAGCATACATGGATTCATCGGATCAATTGATACCTTGCAATGGTCAAATCTTTTTCTTTTGAATAGTAGTGATGCTGGAGATGGCTGCCCTGTTTTATACAGGCTATTGGCATTTAAGGGCAATACAGATTATTTTTTATCCGAACTATTTGGGAATTGTAATGGTTTAGACAGAATCAAATATTATTATCCAAAAATGAGTTTTTATTTTGAGGGGTTTAGAGAAGCTAATAGAAAAAGAACACACTTCATATTTGACACGCAGAAGTACACACTAACCAAAAAATAAAAATATGAATTTATTCATTCTGTTATTTTTTCCCTTCTGTATTGGGAATGATGCACAACAAGTATCTAAAATAGATAGTCTGATACAATACATTTCAAAAATAAATTACAAATCCAACTATGCGATAATGATAGACATGTCCGCTCCCTCCGACAAACAACGACTTTTCTTGATTAACCTATCCGCCAAAAAATGCGGCATTTTAGCAGCAACTCTAAAACGACAATGACACGACTTTTTTTTATACTGCCTCTTTTCGTTTTGATAAGTTGCACACACACAACAATTGACAAGACCACTCAATTACTGGACAAGCCATTCAAATGTCCTGATATCAAAGCAATCAAAACAACATTTCCACTTTACCTTTCGCAACTTGACTACGACACGGCAAAACAGGCAACAGTTTCACAAGTTGCCAAGGAAAAAATTCAGCAGACAATTCTCGACTACTATTTCAACGACTGCGGGGGCGACAGTAGCGAGGCAAACTTTTCAATCAAAAATATATACTTCAATACAGTCCAACTATCAGACAGTTCTGCGACTGTTTATTTAATTATTTTAAATCATGCTCCAAGTGGATCTGTAAACAGCAAAATACTACTATACGACAATAACACAAAATCCTTCAACGACAATGTAGTTGACTTTAATATTCACGGGCTTTACGACATTGCAAATGAAAAATTAAAACCGACAAATCTGAAAGAGGAATTTAAAATCAACACCCCAGAAATGGAATTTTCGAACTTCGACAAGGACGGAATAAAAAAATTAAAACTCACAAGACTAAATCACAACGGAACAGTAAATGTAATTGAAACGACAATATTAAAAATATCTGCAAATAAAATGGACACTTTTGACTTTAAACAAAAATGGATTGGACTGGGGGCTGAAAAACCTTGACAGAAAAGAAAACCTGCTGCTATAGGTGTTACAGGTAACAGATTTATCCCACGCGTAGTATAGTATTGCGTAATTCACATGTCTTCGTTGATAAATCCGGCCTATTTAGACGAAATGCGGTATTATTTCGTCTAATCTTGTAAATTCTACGTCCAACGGGGAAACTATTTTGGGCATTCTTACGTTAAATAATATATGAAGCGATATCTTTTTATGTGTATAACAGTTGCCTTGCTCCTGTTTACAACCCATTCTTTCTCCCAGCCAACTGATGCGCTGCCCAAAGACAGCTCCGCCATAATTTTTCCGGACGATCCGATTGCTGCCATGCTGGACAGTTTATCCCGCATGCTGTATTTTGACAAATCAACGCTTGATATTACGCCCAACAAATACGGGTTCCCGATCGATTCTATTCCTAATTATTCCGATTCCATTTACAATAACCGGCTTGCAAAATTAGATGCTGAATCACCTTTTGATCTGATCTACAACGATGCGGTGAGAAGCTACATTGAACTATATGCTGTACGGAAACGCGCCATGGTTTCACGTATGCTCGGATTGTCAAAAATGTATTTCCCGATGATCGAAGAAATTCTTGACCGGAAAAAAATTCCGCTCGAGCTAAAGTATCTTGCTATTGTTGAATCCGCTCTAAACCCAAATGCACGTTCCAGGGCGGGAGCCATGGGCCTATGGCAATTCATGTACGGAACCGGAAAAATGATGGGATTAAAAACATCCTCCTATGTTGACGAGCGATGCGATCCTGTTAAATCCACAGAAGCTGCCTGCGATTACATTCAATTCCTATACGATATGTTTGGCGACTATCAAATGGTGCTGGCTGCGTACAACGGAGGTCCGGGTACAGTAAGTAAAGCCATCAGGCGATCGGGCGGAAAAAACACCTACTGGGAGATTCGTCCTTATTTACCGAGAGAAACGCAAGGTTATGTTCCGGCTTTCATTGCCGTGAATTATGTAATGACCCACTGGGAAGAACATAATTTATATGCGGCTGTACCCAAAATAACATATGCCGATGTGGATACCGTGAACATCAAAGCAGAACTTTCCTTTCAGCAGATTGCAAAAGTGCTGAGTATGTCGGTGGATGAAATTCGCTATTTAAATCCTTGCTACAAGCGGGGAACGGTGCCACATTCAGAAGATAACTGCTACGCGCTTTGTTTGCCTACCGAAAAAATAGGAAGCTTTATTGCCAACGAATCGGAAATCTACGAATACACTAAAAAAGATTCTTTGATGCAGACGCTGGCCGTACAGGAAATTGCAAAGATCCACACCGTGCGTAAAGGTGAGATCATCAGCAAGATCGCAAAACGATACGGTTGCACCCCGGAAGACATCAAAGCATGGAACCGATTGAGGAGCGTTAAGCTTCACACCGGACAAAAACTGACTGTTTATATTCCTGTGAAAGCAAATTCGGTAACTGCTTCTGCAAAAACACCTGCGGTGGCCGATACTACATCTGTTTCAAAAATAAAATCCGAAATAAAAGTTTCGGCTGACACAACAAAAACTTCTGTTCTTTCAAACGCAAAATTCCGCTATGTGATTGTACAAAAGGGAGATTCCCTCTGGAGCATAGCGCAGGAGCATGGTGTTACCATTGACCAGCTCAAACAATGGAATAACCTGGAAGGCGGTAAAATTCTGTCCGGACAGAAGTTGAAGATCCTCATCACCGGTTAACGTCATTGCGCGCGTTTTGTCTTGAAAACATTTCAAAAACTTTCCTTGTATTTCTTGCTTGTGTGTCAAAGAATAAATATTTTTGCACTCATTTTCAAGAGAACTAAATTCTACACCCATGAGCACAGTTACCAAATCTGCCGAAACACTTGCCTTTAAACCAAGCAACACGAAAAACCTCATCTCTAATTTCATAGAAAAACATTATCGGCATTTCAATGCAGCTACTGTTATGGATGCCTCCAATGCATACAAAGATCACATGGCAGCAGGAGGAAAAATGATGATCACGCTTGCGGGAGCAATGAGTACTGCTGAAATCGGAGTTTCTCTCGCTGAAATGATTCGCAACGATATGGTTCAGATTATTTCCTGCACGGGTGCAAATCTGGAAGAAGATGTTTTTAATCTTGTAGCTCACGATCATTACAAACGTATTCCCAACTACCGCGACCTTAGCCCCCAGGATGAATGGAAGCTTTTTGAAGGCGGATTCAACCGCGTTACCGATACCTGCATTCCGGAAGAAGAAGCCATGCGCAGGATCGAACGCAAGTTGATCACACGCTGGAAAAAAGCGCAGGAAAAAGGAGAACGGTATTTACCGCACGAATATTTTTATCAGTTGCTGCTAAGCGGTGAACTCAAAGAATCCTATCAGATAGACCCAAAAGATTCCTGGATGCTGGCAGCAGCGGAAAAGAATTTGCCGATTATTGTTCCTGGATGGGAAGATTCAACGCTTGGAAATGTGTTTGCCTCTTATTGTATGACAGGCGATCTGAAACCATCCGTGATGAAATCCGGTATTGAATACATGATGTTTCTTGCCGACTGGTATCCCAAGAACAGCGGAGGAAAAGGAGTTGGATTTTACCAGATAGGCGGAGGAATTGCCGGAGATTTTCCTATTTGCGTGGTGCCCATGCTTATTCAGGATATGAAGATCAAGAACACACCGTTCTGGTCGTATTTCTGCCAGATATCAGATTCCACCACCAGCTACGGATCTTATTCCGGAGCGGTGCCGAATGAAAAGATCACATGGGGAAAACTCAATCCGGATACCCCGCGTTTTGTCATTGAATCGGATGCCAGTATTGTGGCACCTTTGATGTTTGCGTACATTTTGGGCTGGTAGATCTCGAAATATTTTCGCTTCCAATTCGTTTTCAATTTATGAAGGTAAAACCGTACCTTTGAGTATGATTTTAGTTTATGGTTGGTTGGTTTTTAGTTTTGGTTTGATCAGTTAGTAGTTATGGTCTATTCAAACTAAAACCAAAAACCAAAAAACTAAAACCAACAAACTACCAACTATAAACCATCGATTTCTAAAGAACATGAACTTCCGAATTGTATATATCATTTTTATCCTTTCCCTTCTTCTTGGAGTTTCGGCTTGCCGGAGTAAACGCGGCCCAAAAGAATACATCGAGAAAAACGGGCTTCATTCGGATAAAAAGCCCCATGAATTAGCGAAAGAATTTGGAGCTAAAGGGAAAAAGGAAAAAAAATCCTATCAAAAGCAATTAAGACGCGCTGCCAGGGATATTAAAAAGCGAAATAAGAAAAAAGTGAAGGGCGGTTATTATGAGAAAAAATAGGTTGTTGTCATTGATTCACGGTATTCGCATAAATTCGCATTGTTTGCATTATGTCTTTGTATCTTATTGATTTCCACATTCAATAGTTAATAATTCACGTTTTTTTAAGTGGTTTTTCCTGTTAAATTTGTAACTTCTTTACTTATTTAACGTAAACCTGCATATCAATCAAAAACCCATGGCTTGAAAAGAATATTTCTACTCCTTGTTTTTTCTTTCAGTTTTATTTTTGGCGCATTGGCGCAGAAGCGATCTGATATTGAAACATACTATACAGGCGATCCGCTTCATCCTCTCGCTACCAATACAATTACTTGTATAATACCAGGTGTAGATACGCTTACACTTGTTATTACAGGCACCGATTTATTATGTAACGGTGATAACAGCGGATCAGCAACAGTTGTTGCAACCAGCGGATCAGGCAATTACACTTACCAATGGAGTGGGTCTCCCGTTCAAACCACCGCAACAGCAACTGGTTTATCGGCCGGTACTAAAAGCGTAGAGGTCTGGAATGGCGCAGGAAATGATTGTATCGTTTCCGTAGCTATTGGCGAGCCGGCCGGACTTATTGTAAATGTTACTCCTCCCACGCCTGTTACCCAATGTTTTGGATCCTGTGATGGATCTGCAACTGCCAATGCTTCCGGAACCGGCACAGCGCCCTATACATATTCATGGAATTCAACTCCTGTTCAAACTACGGCATTAGCAACAGGACTATGCTCGCAGTTATATGTAATATCTGTTGTTGACGCTAACGGATGTACTAAAAATAAAAATATAATTATTGGACAGCCACCTTTACTGGCATCCAATGGTTCTTCTACCACAATTAATTGTTTTGGCAACTGCAACGGGATTGCTTCTGTTGCTCCCTCAGGCGGTAATCCTCCATATACCTACTCATGGGCACCCGGAGGTGCAACAACAACTGTCATCTCAAATCTCTGCATAAATAATTACACTTGTTCCATTGTGGATAGTAAAGGTTGTTCAGCAACTTACATTGCTGCAATAACTCAACCTGCACTTCTTACCGTATCTGTCACCGGAACCAGTCTTGTATGCAATGGGGTGTGTACGGGTTCTGTAACTGCAACTGCATCCGGTGGGATGGGGGCATATACCTATAATTGGGCACCTGGAGGATACGCCACTGCTTCCGTTACCGGATTATGTGCAAATGTGTATTCCCTAACTGTAACTGATGCCAACGGGTGCACTAAAACTGCAACCGTCACTCTTTCACAACCCACTGCGCTTACTTCTGTACCCAGCGGAACAAACGTAAACTGCTTTAATCAATGTGACGGAACCGCAAGTGCTAATGCAGGAGGAGGAACAGGCGCTTACACCTACCTCTGGTCTCCCGGAGGCTGTACTACCGCCATTTGTTCCAACTTGTGCAACGCAACTTATTCAGTTACGGTGACTGATCAAAATGGGTGCACGATCGAAAAAACTATCATACTGACACAACCCGCATTATTCACGATTATCCCTTCCAAAACAAATGAGAGCTGCGCTGGTTCCTGCGATGGAACAGTAACTGCCTCAGTAGCAGGAGGAACTACTCCCTATACCTATGCATGGTCCCCCGGAGGATGCAGCACTTCTGCCTGCGCCAGCCTTTGTGCCAACACCTATTCAATTTTAGTTACTGATGCCAAAGGATGTACGGCTACTTCGAGCATTACGGTAAGCCCACCCTCTGCTATTATGCCCAATCTTTCGAGTACACCGGCTTCCTGTTTCGGAAACAGTAACGGAACCGTTACATCAAATACCACCGGAGGAACTACTCCTTACACCTACAGTTGGGCCGGTGGATGCATCACTTCTGCCTGCTCAAATCTTGTTGCCGGAAATTATTCCGTAACCATTACCGATGCAGGAGGATGTACTGCCACCGGTACGGTAACTGTTGGTCAGCCTGCGTTATTTACCGTATCCGTTTCTGCAACACCCAATCCTCTGAACTGTAACGGGGATTGTAACGGAACTCTGCTGGTCACTCCGAGCGGGGGGACAGCCGGCTATTCTTATTCCTGGTCAAACGGAGCAACCATTTCCCCGCTTACAGGTTTGTGTGCAGGGGTATATACCTTAACTGCCACTGACGCAAACGGATGTATTGCCACTAACTCGGTTACCTTTACTGCACCTCCTGCCTTAACTGCCACCGTTGCACCAACGAATCCTACCTGCTTCGGCAGTTGCAATGGATCAATTACGGTAAACGCAGGAGGGGGAACGGGGACTTACACTTATTCCTGGTTGCCGGGAGGACAAACTTCTTCAGCAATCAGCGCTCAATGCGCGGGAAATTATACAGTCACGGTTCGTGATAATAAAGGATGTGCAAATACGCAAACGGTAACCCTTAGCGCTCCCGCTGCTGTTTCAGCAAACGCATCTGTGATAAATCACGTTTCATGTTCAGGGGTGTGCGATGGTTCTGCAACTTCTATTCCTACGGGTGGAACGAGTCCCTACACTTACCTGTGGTCAGGAGGAATTACCACGCAAACAGTTACCGGCCTTTGTCAAGGTCCCAAGAGCGTACTGGTTCAGGATGTTAATGGATGCTCGGATATCGACAATTTTAATATTAATCAGCCCAGCCCGCTTCTGTCAATTATTTCTTCAGCTACTTCAAGTTGCAACCTCTGCACCGGAGCTGCCTCCATTACCGCTGTTGGCGGAACGGCACCTTATTCTTACTCTTGGTCGCCCGGTGGACAAACCACTTCTGCAGCCACCGGTTTGTGTGTGGGAAATTATACTGTTACTATCACCGATGCAAACAGTTGTACCAACTCCGTAACTCTTACCATTACTTCTCAGATCAATGTTGTGATGAGTTCTTCAGGACCCAGCGTAAGCTGTCCCGGCTCCTGCGATGCATCTGCAACGGCAACTCCATCGGGCGGAGGAACACCTTACACGTATTCATGGAACTCGGCTCCTGTACAAACTACTCAGACCGCCACCGGGCTTTGTGCCGGTAATTATACTGTATTTGTTACAGATATTACGGGCTGTGTATCCACAAAAACTGTTTCGTTCTCTTCTCCTCCAACATTTACAACTTCGGTGAACAGCACCGCTGCTTCCTGCGGATTATGTAACGGCACTGCAACGATGACTGCTGCTGGTGGCACAGGAACATTAACTTATTCCTGGTCAGGATTTCCGGCACAAACCACAACAACCGCAACAGGGTTATGTTCTGGTGATTATACAGTCACTGTTGCGGATGCGAACAACTGCACAACTACCAGCACAGTAACCGTAGGAAATGTTCCTGTGATAAGCGATAACCCATCTACCACCTTATCTACATGCGGTGGCAATGACGGTGCAATTTGCGTTGCGCCTTCAGGCGGAACAGGCACATATACGTACTCATGGAATCCGGGCGGTTCAACTGTTTCATGCGTCACCGGACTTGTCGCAGGCATTTATACAGTAACTATTTCTGATGCCGGAGGATGCTCTGTTCCGTTTCCCATCTCTCTTAGTAATCTTGGCGGACCAACGGTTACAATCACATCTTCAGTTAGTCCCACTTGCAACGCAAATTGTGATGGCTCGATAGCTATTTCGGTTGCGGGAGCCAATCCTCCCTTCAGCTATTTGTGGAATCCGGGAGGACAGACCACAACATCCATTTCTGCACTGTGTGCCGGAACTTATATTGTTCAGGTGGATGATGCAGCCGCAACTCCTTGTATAACTTTTGGTTCGGTTACGCTTAACAATCCTCCTCAACTGATCGGCAACCCAACGATTACCGATGTATCCTGTACAGGAGGAAATAACGGAAGCATCTGCTTATCACCTTCCAACGGAACCGCTCCGTACACTTACAAATGGTTGCCGGGCGGGCAAACTGCGTCCTGCAGAGCAGCGCTGACTGCAGGATCATATTCTGTTGTTATATCAGATGCGATAGGATGTGATGATACGCTTTTGATTCCTGTTTCTGCGCCTTCTGCCCTTAGTGTAACTATTTCATCAACAAGTGTTACGTGCAACGGAAATGGAAACGGAACCGCCACTGCGAACGTAATCGGAGGCACAACTATCTATACGTATGCATGGAGTACAGGATCCGCTCTTCCCGATATTGTGGGATTAGTTCCTGCAAATTACAGTATAACGGTTACAGATAATAAGGGGTGTACGGCTACTGCCAGTGTAGCAATCTCACAGCCTGCCGTTCTTACCACTACAATTTCTTCTACCAGCATCATCTGTAATTCCCTCTGCGATGGAACTGCCGCCATCGCGGCATCGGGTGGCACAACAGCCTATACGTTTTTCTGGAACCCGGGCGGAGAAACCACTTCTGCCATTAACACATTATGCCAGGGCAACTATGCTGCAACGGTAACCGATGCAAAGGGATGTACTTCTACCAAAACAGTATCTATCTCACAGCCTGCGGCAATTTCAGCAACGGTAACTCCAACCATCGCAACCTGTTTCGGAGGATGTAACGGCTCTGCTTCTGCCAGCGCGGGCGGAGGCACAGGCGCCTATACTTACATTTGGAATCCGGGAGCATTAACCGGATCATCGGTAACCGGGCTTTGTGTAAATTCCTACACACTTACCGCTTCGGATGCAAACGGATGTACCACTACAAATGCATTTTCCATTTTCGCGCCAGCAGTTCTTCAGGCAAATATTACAAACACCATAACTTCCTGCACCAATACTTGTGACGGAAAAGCAACTTCCGCTCCTGTCGGAGGAACGGGAGCCTACACATTCCTGTGGAGCAACGGAACCACAAACGCAACAACGACCGGTTTGTGTGCCGGAACTTACACCCTTTCGCTTTCTGATGCCAACGGATGCTCAATCGTACAAACAACGAACGTGGGTTCTCCCACCCCGCTTACACAGTCTTCCGCAGTTTCCGGAGCAACTTGTAGTTTATGCAACGGAAGCATCACAGTAGTTGGTTCGGGGGGAACAAGTCCATATTCTTTCTTCTGGAGTACAGGAGCAACCACAGGTACCATCACAGGTTTATGCGCAGGAGTTTACATTGATACTGTGATGGATGCTAACGGATGTATCAGCATAGATACAATGGGATTAAGCAATACCACCGGACCCTCTTTCACTCTTAATAGCACAAGTGTTACCTGTAACGGAGCCTGTAACGGAACTGCAACGATCAGCGGAGAAACCGGAAATGGTCCTCCCTGGGCTTACCTCTGGACCTTCCCTTCCGGATCACAAACCACACAAAGCGTAAGCGGGTTATGTTCTAATCAGTATTTTGCTCACCTGACCGATGTGAATGGTTGTGTTACAATTCAAAGTGTAAATATTATTCAGCCGGCAGCACTCTCTCCCGGCATTGCAGTAACCAATGCCACTTGTTTTGGTATTTGTGATGGCGCACTTGTCTCTAATGCTTCCGGAGGAACTGGTGCATACACGTACGCATGGTTGCCGGGGGGGCAAACAACCTCTTCTATTTCTGCTCAGTGTGCAGGAAATTATACGATCACGCTGAAAGATGCAAATAACTGTTCGAACACAAGCACAGTAACGATAGGGCAGAATACCATTCTTTCTGCAACAGTAACGTCAACAGATAATTCCTGCAACGCCTCCTGCAACGGCACCGCCACCATTTCTATTTCAGGCGGAACATTGCCATATACTTACTCCTGGACCGGTGGACAGACCACCAGTAGCGCTACCGGGTTATGTGCATCGGGATACACAGTTACGGTGAACGATGCCATTGGATGTCTCAATATAACTACGGTTACGATTACTCAACCTGCAGTTCTTGTTGCAAACGTGACCAGCGTAAATCCACTTTGTAATACTTCCTGTAACGGATCGGTATCTTCTGCGCCAACAGGCGGAACTATTCCTTACACCTATTTGTGGATGCCGGGAGGCTTTACCACTTCATCAGTTACAGGCTTATGCGCCAACACCTATACACTTTCACTGGCTGATGCAAATAATTGTACATCAACAAATACGATTACACTTACCGATCCTGCCGTTCTTTCTTCCACATCGGTGGTGGTGAATTCCAGTTGCACAAATATCTGTG
>SCSP01000052.1 GCA_004297845.1 Bacteroidota bacterium
TCTTAAACAGGCGAATTACTCAGAAGCGTTGGAAAATCATTTTGCGTCACTGAAGATAAAAGAAGAAATAAGCGACAAAGCAGGCATCGCGGCTTCTTACAATAATATTGGAAATATTTATCTTAAACAGGCGAATTACTCAGAAGCGTTGGAAAATCATTTTGCGTCACTGAAGATAAAAGAAGAAATAAGCGACAAAGCAGGCATCGCTGTTTCGTATAATAACATCGGGGTGATTTATAGCGCACAAGGCAACGACACAAAGGCGTTGGAAAATCATTTTGCAGCGCTGAAAATAATGGAAGAAACAGGCAACAAAAGTGGCATCGCTTTTTCTTATCATAATATCGGTGACAGTTATTTTCAGCAAGGCAATTACGACAAGGCATTGGAAAATAATTTTTCCGCTTTGAAAATAAGAAAAGAAATTGGGGAGAATGAAGGCATTGCAAGCTCTTATATAAATATTGGAGTAATATACAGCGAGCAAAGTAATTTAACAGATGCGATCGCCTATCTGCAGGACGGGTTGAAATTATTTAAAAAACTGGAAGTAAAAGAAGGGGTGATGAGCGCTTATCTTGAACTATCCAGAACCTATGCCGGAGGCAATGATTACAAACATGCTTATGAATATCATCTGCTTTACGATCAGATAAGAGATTCTGTTTTCAATCAGGAATCCTCCAGGCAGATGGCAGAGATGCAAACTAAATACCGGACAGAAAAAAAAGAAAAAGAAAATCTTTTACTCATGCAGAAGAACCGGATTCAGCAGTTGCAGATTGAACAGGAAAGAGAAAAAAGAAATATACAGACGATTATTTTTGCCGGTTTTCTCGCTTTTATACTACTTATTTCTTTTTTGATATATAACCGCTACAGGTTTAAACAGAAAATGGCCATGGTGGCGGAGGTTAACCGCCAGCAGAAACTTCGTTTCAAAGAAGTGGTGGACGCAGAGGAAAAAGAACGCAGAAGAATAGCTCAGGAACTGCATGACGGGCTTGGTCAGCTCCTGTCAATCGTAAAGCTGAATGTTTCCGCTTTGGAAAATCTCATGGATGAAGAAAGCAAAACGCCATTTATAAATTCACTGTCGCTGCTGGACACCGCCTGCGATGAAGTGAGATCCATCTCTCACAACATGATGCCCAGCGTATTGATCCGGCTTGGCCTGTTATCCGCATTGCGCGAACTCGTCCGAAAAATAAATGAATCAAAACAGCTCACAGTAAACATGGAAGCGGATTTTAACGACCGCCTGTCCGATTCAGCCGAAATTGCCATATATCGGATTGTGCAGGAAGTATTGAACAATATTATTAAGCACGCCCATGCGAAAACGGTTGCTGTTACATTACATAAAAGCGGAGAAGATTTTTTTATCGAAATTTCAGATGATGGAAGGGGATTCGACACTTCTCTTATTGAAAAGAGCGAAGGGATTGGCTGGAAAAACATATATTCGAGAGCTGCCATAATGAATGGAACAGTTGATATCACATCCGCTCCCTTGCAGGGTATGAGATTAAAAATTATCTTTCCGAAATTATTCTCCGAATCATAACGAAAAGTTATTCTGTATTTCATGGAACAAAAAAGAAAAATCAGGATTCTTATCGCAGATGACCACCAGATGTTCATTGACGGGCTGAAGTCCTTATTGCATCCAGAGAAAGATATTGAAGTAACAGCGCAGGCGCTCAGGGGCGATGATGCTTACGATATTATCTGCAAACAGAATATTGATTTGCTTATTTCCGATATCAGCATGCCCGGCCTCACGGGCATTGAGCTGACTAAAAAAGTAAAAGAGAAATTTCCTGAAGTGAAAGTGCTGGTTGTTTCCATGTATAACGACCGCGAAATTGTGAGCGAAATTCTGATGGCAGAAGCCGATGGGTATATATTAAAAAACACCGGCAGAAAAGAACTTCTCAATGCCATTTATAAAATAGCCGACAACAACACGTATTACAGCAACGAAATACTTTCCATCATGCTGGAGAAGATAAAAAAAGAAAAACACACATCAGAAGAAGTAAAACACCTCTCCGGACGGGAAATAGAAATTCTGAAACTCATCATGCAGGAATGTTCCAGCGAGGAAATTGCCGAAAAACTTTTCATCAGCAAAAGCACCGTGGACAGCCACCGCAAAAATATTCTTGAAAAAACCCGGGTGAAAACCATTGTGGGTCTTTGCAAATTCGCCTTCCGTTACAACCTTGCGGGCTGACACTACTCCCTATCAATAGGGATGGGAAAATCCCTATCTGTGTCTATTGTAAATGTCCTGCTTAGTTCCGTATCTTTGAGCAATACAGACTACAAACCACAAAACTAATTTTCACATGAAACAAATCAACCACCTCCTCGCAGCTTTTCACCCTCGGGTAAATTGCCGCAATCACATCCTGTCGTCAGTAAATGCTTTAAAAGCCGGCTGGCAGGTTTTCTTAACCGCTGC
>SCSP01000006.1 GCA_004297845.1 Bacteroidota bacterium
CGCGCATAGTTTTAAGCGAATCAGCAACCTGCTTGTCCATTAAACGGTTCAGGTCAGGCTGCCCGGCATTTATCCAGGCAGTATACCAGAAACTTCCAACCGCAAGAATGGACTCACGCATTCTCCGATTCACCATTCCATTCAGCATCTTGTTGTAAGCAGCAGAATATTCTTCCGAATAAACCTTCTTGCTTTTCTCCATAGAATATTTTTTGTCCGAAGGCCATTGACTGTTCAGTTCCGCTTCAAACTTCAGCACCGAATCTTTGGCGTTATAACTTTCCCTCACTACCTTCCAGATTTTTTTATTCACTTTATCCACATACGCTGCCCTGCCGACCCAAAAATCCCATTTATCCGAATAAAGTTCAGGTAGGCGTGATTCCCAGAACCCATGTATGCCTCGCTGGTTGGTTAATTGTCCATTATAGTTTTCCGTAGCGTGAAGCGGTACGTGTGCGTCTGACACATAATGACCCAAATTAGCAGAGAGATATAAAATCTTGTCAGCATTTTCCTCCTTAAACGCTTCAGTCAGGCGATACACCATCAGTTCCACATACCAGGGAATTATTCCGTACTCATTCAATGTATCTTCCGAATACTTTTTAACGGCATCCTTCCAGAACGGAGGAATAGAATCAAATGGATTTGAGCCGTAATGCTCCAGATCAATATAATGCCGAACCGCCTCGTTAGTATCGGAATACCTGCGCCTGTCAGGATCAACCGAATGGACGGTGAGGTAATCTATATGCTTCTTATAGAATGTTATCATCTCAGGAGGGAGCGTGAACACCGCCATCTGATTTATTTTTTTGTGTGCGAAAAACCCCCAGGTAAAGGCAGGAATCGGCAGTAGACAGTAGACAGTAGACAAAAAACAACAAATACAAAAAAATCTATTGCACATTGTAGTGATAAAATGCCAAAGATAATCAATTGAAAATAGAGGTGATTTGAATGCATTGGTTATTTTTGGAAACAAAAAATATTTATTTATGAGAGCGTTAAAAAATACCTGGCTGTTGATTGTATACTGTATACTGTCTGCCGTGTACTCTTTTGCCCAGCCAAGTTTCATCAAAGACTCCCTCGACAAATATATCGAGCGCGAAATGAAAAGATGGAACATACCGGGCGCTGCGGTTGCTATTGTGAAAGACGGAAAAGTTGCAGCGATGAAGGGATATGGAGTAAAAGATGCTTCGACTCCGCTCAGCATGACCAATAAGGTAGATGAGAATACGTTATTTCAAATTGCCTCTAACTCAAAAGCATTCACAGGAACTGCCATTGCAATTCTTGACCATCAGAAACGACTTTCATTAGATGATAAAATCACAAAATGGATGCCTGATTTCAGATTGCGCGACACATTGGCCACCCGGGAAGTTACCATCAAAGACATGCTCTGCCACCGCATCGGATTTCAGACCTTTCAAAGCGATCTCTTGAACTGGAATTGCAATCTCTCCCGCAAAGAGCTTATCAGGAATATGAGAAATGTAAAACCTGTTTACAGTTTCCGTGCTCATTATGGCTATTGTAATTCCGGTTTTCTGGCTGCCGGAGAGATAATTCCGTTGGTCACAGACACCAGTTGGGATGATTATATCAAATATCATTTTTTCAATCCGTTAAAAATGGTTCGCAGTTCCACTACCTATAAAACTATCATTGCCGACAACAACAGATGCAAACCCTATACGATCGTTGACGACAAACTTATTCTTCTTCCCTATGCAAACGTGGATAATCTTGGTCCAGCTGCCTCTATAAATTCCTGTGTGAAAGACCTCGCCAACTGGCTGCTGATGCAATTGGACAGCGGCAAATTTGAAGGGAAAAGAGTGGTTCCGTTCGAGGCATTGCAGATGACACGCGCATCCAATACCATCGTAGCAGATATGAACCCAAAAGGCGGTTCCAACTTTCAGAACTACGGGCTGGGATGGTTCCTGGTGGATTACAATGGAAGAAAAGTGATACGTCACGATGGGGGCGCGGATGGATTTGTTACCACTACCTGCTTGGTGCCTTCATTGGGGTTGGGGATTACAGTGTTAACCAATACGGACGTAAATGCATTTTATTCAGCGTTGCGTACACAGATAATAGATGCATACCTGAACCTGCCCTACTCCAATCACAGCGAACGGATTTACAAAGTGGTTTCTGCAAACACAAAGACAGAAAACGAAGAAATAAAAAAGATGAAGGAAGCAGCAGCGAAAAAATCAATACCAGCAATGTTGATGGAAGATTACGCTGGCACTTATACGAACGAAGTGTATGGAAAGATTGTTATAAGGAGTATTTCGTCTCCCATCTATATAGGCAACGATAACACTCCCAAGCCGGGGGAAAAGTCGCTTACTATATTATTTACTCATCATCCTTTTCTCACAGGAAAACTTGAACCGATGGGAGAGAATGATTTTCTTTGTACGTACAGCGTTGCTACCTATGGAATTAAAAAAATAAATTTTATAGTAAAAGAAGGAAAAATAAAAAACGTCATCATCCGAGTAAATGATTTTGTGGATAGGATGGAGTATGAATTCACAAAGGAATAATCACCAATTGTTGATGGTTAATGGTCAATGGTTGATGGAACTCACATTAGCTATTAGCCATTATACATCATACATTCTCACCAGCGCTCCTTCTTTGTATATCGGTATCACCTTCGTCTGGTTGGGCGTAAGGCAGTAGCGTACATCTTCTTTCAAATTAAGTGCGGCAAGGCGTTCTTTGTGAGAGGAATGGCTTAAAAATTTGTTCGGATTTTCCTTAGCCATTTTATACAGATATTTAAGCGCCAGGCAGGCATCGCCTAAATTATATTTATCAGGAGTATTTGAAATAGCATCCGTCACTGCTCCGGCAAAAACCGCGTCTTCCAGATTAAATTTATTTTTCCATCCGGAACAAAGCAGTAGAATGTTTTTGTTCTCGCTAAGCAGCCAGGAACAAAGAGCATCCATGTTCAGGAAAGAACCGATTACCACTTTATAGGCATCTTTTGCCGCTTCAATGGCCTGTGTGCCGTTAGTGGTTGTAAGAACGATAGTCTTGCCTTTTATAGGATCGCCCATGTAATGAAAAGGTGAATTGCCGAAATCAAATCCATCAACCGGCAATCCGTTCCTTTCAGCGCCCACTAAAAATCCCTTTTCCTTATAGACACGCGCTTCCTCAACTGTTGCAACGGGAATTATTTTCTCCACCCCGTGCTCGAAGGCAGTGCAGATGGCAGAAGTAGCACGGAGAACATCGATGATCACTACAATAGTATCATCACCCTTGTAAACAGGATAGAGATAAGGAGAAAAACAAGCGTCAATTTTCATTTTTCCATTTTTGAAAAAATGGAGGCTTAACTACATTCGCCTTCAGCATTTTATCACGAATCTTTATAAAAATCTCCGCGCCTGGATTTGAAAAGGCAGTTTTCACGTATCCCATTCCAATGCCCTTGTTCAGGGAAGGAGATTGGGTGCCCGAAGTTACTTTACCAATATTATTTCCTGCGGCATCTGCAATTTCGTAATCATGGCGGGGAATTCCCCGGTCAATCATTTCAAAACCAATTAATTTTTTTGAAACGCCTTTTTCTTTCTGTTCCTTGAAGTTTTTTGAATTGGTGAACTCTTTAGTAAATTTTGTGATCCATCCAAGTCCCGCCTCAATAGGAGAAGTGGCATCGTCAATATCATTTCCATAGAGGCAAAATCCCATTTCGAGACGCAGGGTATCGCGCGCACCCAGCCCTATGGGTTTTATTCCGAATTCTTTTCCTGCTTCCATAATAGCATCCCACATTTTTGCCGCATCTCTATTCCAGACATAAATCTCAAAACCACCTGCACCGGTATATCCTGTGTTAGAAATAATCACATCCTCACATCCTGCCATTTTACCCGTGTCAAAAGAATAATATTCCATTTTCGGGAGATCAATGTCAGTCAGCTTCTGAAGGGTTTTAGCCGCATTAGGGCCTTGGACGGCAAATAAGCTAAGGTCATCACTCATGTTTTTCATTTCCACCCCAAACGTATTGTGCTTTTGAATCCAATTCCAATCTTTTTCAATGTTGGAAGCGTTCACTACCAGATAATATTCATTTCTGTTCCATTGATACACCAGCAGGTCATCCACTATCCCGCCTTTATCATTGGGCATACAGGTATATTGCACTTTTTTATCTGTCAGCTTGGAGGCATCGTTGGAAGTTACGCATTGAATCAGATCCAAGGCTTTATCGCCTTTCAGCATGAACTCGCCCATGTGGCTTACGTCAAATATTCCAACAAAGTTTCTCACCGTCAGATGCTCATCATTCAACCCGGAATAGGAAACAGGCATATTAAATCCCGCAAACGAAACCATTTTAGCTCCCAGTTTAATGTGTTTTTGTGTGATGGCAGTATTTTTCATGTGCAAAAGTAAAATTATTCAAGTAGCAGGTCAGCGGGAAAATCATTATATATTTGACTGTTCACATGCCTATCTTCGAACATACTGCGCCCCGCTGGCTGATATCTCTGATATATTCATTCGTAATATTAGTTATAGACCTGCCTATGCCGAAGCGGCTTCGCGCAGGCAGGTTCGTTGATTGGCAACCATGAAAAGATTCAAACATAAAACGCCCATCCAGATCCGTTTTAAGGATATGGACACACTCCATCATGTGAACAATGCAAATCACATCACCTACTTTGAGCTTGCACGTGTAAAATATTTTGACGAGGTGGTGGATGAAGAAGTAGACTGGTCGGAACAGGGCGTCATTCTGGCAAAGATCGCAGTAGATTATAAAGCGCCCATTTATTTTAAAGACAAATTATTCGTTTACACCAGGTGCATCCGGATGGGAAATAAAAGTTTTGACCTTGCCTATTCTCTGGTTAAAGAAAAGGATGGTAAAGAGACCGAACTGCCGCTGGCGAGTTCGG
>SCSP01000053.1 GCA_004297845.1 Bacteroidota bacterium
AGCAGTAATTTCGGGTACTTAATCCTATAGTTGTTTTTTGGTGAAAAACATACTACAATCTAAAAAGCTATGGGTGCATTAGCTGAAAAATCTCCTGATAAAACTACACACCAGCTAAGTGCGAAAGAATTAAGTGCTTCACTTCGAGATACTACGATGCCTGAGATACTTCACTATGTTGAAGGACATTGGAATCCCGAAACTGTGCGTGTCCGCATCGCGAAACCTCATGAAATATTACAAATTCCTCCGGAATGGCATGGAGCAATAAAACATGGCAGGGGAAATACCGGTGACGCAGTAGTTCTTTTTGGTTCTAATCTCGTAGAGCCTATCGAAGGGTCACGCTTATCTTCTGATGCTTTTGTAGATGGACTCCATGCATTACATTTCGTATTCGAAGATGGGAACGGAGTGTTATTGGGAGATAAAGAGGCTAGCCGAATTATATCATCAGATGCCTCATCCGAGATTGTCTCTTCCGAAGAAGAAAAACCTGTGATGCGCGCGATAAAAAATGATGCTGAAGGAAAAATTATCATTGAGATCAGAAATGGTTCAATGTCACCTGTTATGCAGCAACTAACTTCTCTTGGGAATGATCCTCAAATGGATAAAGAAAAGAGATTGCGGTATCGGAAAGCGGTGAGCGATTGTTTGGGAGAATTTTGTGCAAAGGGTGCAACTGCCGTGCGAAAACGATTACAGTTGTTTGAAATTAAACGATTGACGTATTTTGATGATTGTTTTGCATCAGGGGCAACGATATTCGGTGATCAGGAAGTCGATGCTGCGATGGGAAGAACGCATGATCAGATGCTGGAGGAAATACGTGTGAGCGTTGCATCAACACAAGCAATTACTCTGGCTGTGAAGAGGTCTTTGGACAGACATGTACCTCTTTTAGTACGGGTGGGCGCTTTATCATATGGTTTAGGAAATCGAGCAATAGGATCAAATTATCTTATCAATACGCAGCCGGAGATGCTCGACTTCGGATTATTTACTGTCGGCGATATGGGAGATAATCTTTCTACGGGAAGAGAGGGATTGATACATCCGCATGTGCGGCTCTATAGGCCGGGAAGAAACAGAAGTAATCATGAAACGCGCATTTATCTCGGTGGAGGGTTAGCGATGCTGGAATTATGGGAAGCGAAAGTTATGGAACGGAAAAAAGACCCGGATTCTTATGTCTGCGTTCTTCAAGCAACACGCATTAATCCGCCGCCCGGAGAGGATGGAGATATCCATGATTGGGGTGTGTTATTAAACGGAAAGACATTGCCGTTTTTTCAACCAGCTACATAATATAGGTTATTTCTTAGAGAAACACTTCCGGCAACGGGCCTGGTAGGATTCGATTTTACCCACCAGCGATGGATCAGCTACGTGCGGATCAACAGTTTTGCCCTTAGTAACACGTTTGTGGAAGACGGCTTCCTCACCACAGAGAGCGCAGATGGCGGAAAGCTTGGTGACTTTATCCGCCATGGCCATGAGCGTAGGCATGGGGGCAAAAGGTTCGCGATCAAAGGTCAACGCCAGTCCGGCCACGAGAACTTTTTTACCTTGACTAACGAGTTTCTCCACAACGGCGGCTAGCTCTTCGCCAAACCACTGGGCTTCGTCAATGGCCACAATTTCAGTTTTGGGAGCGATATTTTTGAGAATGTCGGGGGCAGTAGAGATGAGTTCGGATTCAAAAGAA
>SCSP01000054.1 GCA_004297845.1 Bacteroidota bacterium
GGTACCCAGCAAAATGTTAATGACCCTGCGTATGCCTCTTGGGTAGCAACGGCAAACTGGCGAATAAAAACACAATGGAATATTAGTTGCACTCCTACAATAATAAAAAATCCTGAACCAATGGCAACCACCATTAACAATTCCAAATCGAATACATACAAAATTAGTAACCCCACATCGGCAAGTGAAATTTCATTGGCTAATTCCATGAATATTTTTCCTAACCCTTCCACTGGGCAATTCTGGATTCAGAGTTCAGAGTTCAGAATTAATAGCTTTGAAGTGTTTAATGTTTTAGGAAAAATAATTTATAGCGAAATTGTAAATGGTTTTTCATTTAATGCTCATTATGAGTTACAGAATGGCATTTACATCGCGCACATTAAAACAGAAAATGGAATAGTAGTGAAGAAAATTATTGTAGCTGATTAATCGCTTCGCACTTTCGCAGATTCTTTTTTTTATTTCTGCAATGAAGCAATATTTTTATTTTTTCCGTTGGTTTTTCATTCTTATATTTTTTGTGCTGAACTTTTTTAAGCACCTTAATTCCTTTGCTCAAACTGCTAAGGGAGATACCAGTCATGTCAAAATACTGCTTGATTCCTGCAAAGAACAGGCAAATGTGCAATGCGGAATTAATTTATTAAAAATCATACAATCAAATTTATCCGAAGTTCAAAATGAGAAAGAGAAAATGTTCTATCAGAAAGCAGAGATAAAAACACTTAGAAATATTGGCAATGTGTACAAAAATTCAATGTTTGATTTGCCAAAGGCAATGGAATATTACCAGATGAGCAGAAAGAAATCAGAGGAGACAGGAGATAAACTGGGGCTTGCAGCATCTTTCCTTAATATTGGGATTATTTATTCAGACCTGTCCGATTATACCAAAGCCTTAGAGTATCAGGAAAAAAGTTTAAAAATGTTTCGGGAAATAAAAGATGAAATGGGAATAGGAATCAGTCTTAATAATCTCGGAAATACGTATAAGAATCAATCCAACTACTCTAAGGCGTTGGAATATTTTCAAAATAGTTTAGCAATACAGCAAGTGCGAAAGGACACTTTTGAAATAATGACCTGCTATAACAATATCGGAACTATCTATGAAAAATTATTAAACTTTTCTAAAGCCACTGAATACTACGAAACAGGATTGAAATATTCAAAAACAATTAACAATACTGCTGGTATTATCCAATCCTTAGCGGGCATGGGTAATGTTATGCTTTCAACCGATAAACAAAAGGAAGCCGAAAAATATTATACGGAAGTTCTCAGTCTGGCTACCCAATCGGGAGATTTATTTATCCAGAGCGAGGTGACTAATTCACTGAAAGACATTTACGAAAAGCAAGGACGGTACAAGGAGGCACTTGCAATGTATGACAAGCACATAGTAATGCGCGATAGTATTTTCAGTCAAAACAAAAGCAAGGAAATTGCACTAAGAGATGCAAAATATGAGTCTGATAAAAGAGAGGCAACTATGCAAGCGGTAGCAGAGGAGGAAAAGCAAAAGGCAAAGGTTATTATCTGGTCGGTGGTCGGGGGATTGTTATTGGTCATTGCATTTTCTGGATTTATCCTTCGCTCCCTGCGAATCACAAATAAGCAAAAGAAAATTATTGAGGTTCAAAAAACAGAAGTGGAAGAATCAAAGCACATCATTGAAGAAAAAAATAAAGATATTACGGATAGCATAAATTACGCGAAGCGAATCCAGAAGGCAATGCTCCCGCACCGTAAAGATATATGGCAGGCTTTCCCTCAATCTTTCTTGCTATTTAAGCCCAAAGCCGTTTTGTCTGGTGATTTTTATTTTTTTCACAAAAAAAACAATTCTTCTTTCATTGCAGTCGGAGATGGAACGGGGCATGGCATCCCAGCCAGTCTCCTTGTGATGATTCTTCTAAATAAATTGGAAGATGCTGTTTCAGAGAGTTCGACTACATCAGAAATTTTATCGTTATTAAACATTGGGGTTAAAACCACTCTTAAACAATCCGAAGGTGAAGATTCTATAAGAGATGGCGCGGATATTGCACTTTGCAAAGTTGACACGGAAAATCGAATTTTAAGATATGCAGGAGCAAACAGACCCATTTGGATTATTCGTAAAGGGGAAAAATCAGTTGAGGAAATTAAAGCAACTAAGAAAGCGATTGGAGGGTTCACCGATGATAGCCAGCACTTTGAGACCCACGAAATTCAAATGCAGGAGGGTGAC
>SCSP01000055.1 GCA_004297845.1 Bacteroidota bacterium
CAGATAACAGATAAACACAGATTTTCAGATAAACAGCCATCTCTAATCTGTAAATCTGCAAAAAATCTGTTATCTGTACAACCTGTAGAATGTACTATTTTACCCCGTTTCATGTATATATGTATGGATCATGCCGTTTCATTTTTCATTAACATCCATTCTTGTTGATGGCAGATAGTTTTCAATGGAAGGGCATGTGCAAATCAGGTTCCTGTCTCCGTATGCATTATCTATCCTGCCGACAGATGGCCAAAACTTATTTTCACGAACCCATTTCAAGGGATAAGCTGCTTTTTCTCTGGAATAGGAATGTTTCCATTCATCGGAAATGAGGACTTTTGCGGTGTGAGGGGAATTTTTCAGGACGTTATCCGAAGCCCCCCCAACCCCCCGAAGGGGGGATTCAGTACCCGCACCTGTGTTCCCCCCTTTTGGGGGAGGGGGGGCCGTTATTTCCTCTATTTCCTTTCTAATGGAAATCATCGCTTCGCAAAATTTATCAAGCTCTTCCAATGATTCGCTCTCAGTAGGTTCTATCATCAGCGAATCGTGTACGGGAAAAGAAACCGTGGGAGCATGAAATCCGTAATCCATCAGACGTTTGGCAATATCGCCTGCTTCAACTCCCGAAGTGCGCTTAAGTTCTACGCAATCCAATATCATTTCATGGGCAACACGTCCGTTCTTCCCTACGTACAATACAGGATAATGTTTTTTCAGCACTTCTTTCATGTAATTGGCATTCAGGATCGCGTAGCGGGTTGCATCGGTAAGGCCCTGCTTACCAAGCATCTTTATATATCCGTATGAAATAAGGAGAATAAGCGCACTACTGAAAGGAGAAGCGGATACAGCTGAAACAGGTTTGATGGTTGATGGTTGATGGTTGATGTCAACTACAGGATGCGAAGGAAGAAAAGAGGCTAAGTGAGAAGCAACACCAATCGGACCCATGCCGGGACCTCCGCCTCCGTGTGGGATGGCAAAAGTTTTATGAAGATTCAAATGGCAAACATCTGCGCCAATAGTGGCGGGACTTGTCAATCCAACCTGCGCGTTCATGTTTGCGCCATCCATATAAACCTGTCCTCCATTCTGATGAACAATGTTTGTGATCTCAGTAATTCCTTCTTCAAATACTCCGTGGGTGGAAGGATAGGTAACCATAAGGCAGGACAGATTTGCTTTGTGTTTTTCGGCCTTTTCTTTCAGATCATTTACATCCACGTTTCCGTTTGTATCGCATTTCACAATTACAATGTCCATTCCTGCCATGGCAGCACTTGCAGGATTTGTTCCATGTGCGGAACTCGGTATCAAAACAACTTTCCGGTGCGTATCGCCTTTGTTTTGGTGATATGCCCGTATGACGAGAAGCCCTGCGTACTCTCCCTGCGCACCGCTGTTCGGTTGAAATGATACGGCAGAAAATCCGGTTATCTCGCAAAGAAATTTTTCGAGTTCACTGATCACCATTTTATAACCTTCTGCCTGATCCATCGGAACGAAGGGATGAATATTTGCAAACTCGGGCCAAGTGATCGGATAAAGTTCAGCAACGGCATTTAATTTCATGGTGCAGGAACCAAGCGAGATCATGGAATGTGTGAGCGACAGATCTTTATTCTCCAGGCGCTTGAGGTAGCGCATCATTTCCGTTTCGGAGTGATAGGTGTTGAAGACAGGATGCATCATGTAAGCCGACTGACGATTGAAGGCAGATATTTTAATAACGCTCTTGTTTGTTTCCCCATTCAACGAGAGAACAGAAACATTTTTTCCGAGCGCTTCTGCAAAAACCTCTACGATTTCTTTCGCATCTTTTCCGGTGCTGGTTTCATCAATGCTTATTGAAATAATATTTTCAGAATATCTGAAATTAATTTGTTTGTTCTGGGAGATCGTTTTTATTTTCTGAATAAGTATCTTATCTGCGATAACTACAGAAATTGTATCGAAGAAGATTTTATTCTCATTTTGGATCCCGAGTTTTGCCAATTGCTCGGCAATTCCGCAAGCAAGGTGATGGATTTTTTCCGCAATTGCTTTCAAACCCCTGGGTCCATGATACACTCCATACATGCTTGCCATGATGGCGAGCAATGCCTGTGCTGTGCAAATGTTGGATGTTGCTTTTTCCCTGCGGATATGCTGCTCGCGTGTTTGCAAAGCCATTCGCAATGCAGGATTTCCGGATGAATCGACCGACACGCCAATGATTCTTCCCGGCAGCGAGCGTTTGAAATCTTCTTTGGTTGCGAAGAATGCCGCATGCGGGCCTCCGTATCCCATCGGAACCCCGAAACGCTGTGAATTTCCGAGCGCTACATCGGCTCCCCATTCTCCGGGAGGAGTGAGTAATGTCAGTGCCATCAAATCGGTTGCAACAGCAACAAATACATTGGCAGCATGCATTTTACTTACGAAGTCTTTATAATCTGCAATATTCCCGTTTATGTCCGGATATTGAATGAGCGCGCCAAATACAGAGTCGGGAGTTCGGGGTTCGGAGTGGTTGCCCACCATAACTTCAATGCCAAGAGGAATGGCTCTTGTCTTTACCACATCTATTGTTTGGAGGAAACATTTCTCAGAAACAAAAAAAGTTTTTGCGGATGATTTACTTTTAGGACGGGCATTGTAAAAAAGGATCATGGCTTCGGCTGCAGCGGTTGCTTCATCCAGAAGAGATGCGTTAGCAATTGGCAATCCGGTTAAATCAATAACCATTGTTTGAAAATTCAGAAGAGCTTCCAATCTGCCTTGTGCAATCTCGGCCTGATACGGTGTGTAGGCAGTGTACCATCCCGGATTTTCCAGCACATTACGCTGGATTACCGGAGGAATGATGCAATTATAATAACCGAGGCCAATATATGATCTGAAAATTTTATTTCCGGATGCCGTGCGTTTTAACTCCTTTAAATATTCGTGTTCACTCAAACCATCCGGAAGATTCAATGGTTTTTTCAGACGTATGTTGGACGGAATGGTCTGGCTGATAAGTTCATCCAGCGATGATGCTCCGATCTTTCCGAGCATTGTTGTAACATCTTTATCCCTGGGACCAAGATGACGGGATGCGAACCCCGAGAATACAGGAGCAGGTGAATTGGATGCCATTTGCCGTTCTTTTTATGGAGAGCAAAGGTAAAAAATAAAAGGCGACCCTGATAACTATCAGGACCGCCCTTTATCATACAACGTGGTTACCAAAACTACTATCTTGCAATCAGTATCCTGTTGTGAGCCGTTTTCGTTCCTGATGCAATGGATAGATTATAGCATCCAATCGGCAGGGTTGAAACATTTACTCTCACATTATTCGTGTTGATCTTCTCCTGATAAACTTCTCTGCCTAGCATATCCGTAATAGTAAGGTCTCCCTTTACCAATTGACTTAATGACACTTCTATCAGGTCATTAGCAGGATTAGGGAAAACAGCATTTACAGAAACGGAGTTTTCGTCAATACCTGCCAGCGGATTTACAACTACCAGGGAACCAATGATGCCGGATGATGTCATTTTATAAGTAGAATCGCAGGTGGCACTGCTGCATCCTGTAGCATCGGTAATAGTCAGACATATCACATAATGTCCTGGTGTGGCATAGGTATGCGATGGATAAGGTTGAGCAGAAGTGCTTCCATCCCCAAAATCCCATAAATAAGTGAATGGTCCGGTACCGGTTACTACAGAATAAGCATGCCATCCTGACGAAGCTGTGTTTTGGCTGTCCGGATACAAATAGATACTTACGCTGCATGCAAGCGGAGGCGCAGCGTTAGTAATTACAATGGTGTCGCAATACCCTGAATAACATTGTTGGTACAAACTATCCCATACATCCAAGCAAACCAGATACGTTCCGTTATGCTGATAGGTGTGTGTTGGATTAACGGAGGAGGAATAATTACCATCGCCAAAATTCCAGAAATAATATGGCGCGGATGTACTTGTTGAAGTATTCGTGAAAGTTATTTGAGGATCATTCGCGCTGTTGAAAGTAAAGCCCGCTGCTAAATTACATGTATTAGTGATATTATGGGTATTAACCGTATCACAATAAGTGCAAGTGACGGACGAAGTTGTAATAGTTAAACAAACCGCATAACTTCCTGCCTGCACATATTGATGAACCGGGTTTTGCAAAGTGGAAGAACTGCCATCCCCAAAACTCCAAGACCATGAAATTGGCCCGCCTGTTGAGGCATCCCAAAAAGAAACACTGTTTTGTAATAGATTGCTGTCAGGATAAGCATAAAAAAGAGCATGGCAGGGTTGAGCCGCTGCGTTAGCAATTACAATGGTATCGCAATACCCTGAATAGCATTGTTGGTGTAAACTATCCCAAGCATCCAAGCAAACGAGGTACGTTCCGTTATATTGATAGGTATTTGTTGGATTAGCAGAGGAGGAATAATTGCCATCTCCAAAATTCCATGAATAAAATGACGCAGATGTCCCCGTTGAAGTATTGGTGAAAGTTATTTGAGGATCATTCGCGCTGTTGAAAGTAAAGCCTGCCAGCAAATTACATGGCGGATGAACAACCACCGTAACCACTGCGGTGGCGCTGCAATTGGTACTTGCACAATAACCAACTACCGTATAGGAAGTGGTAACTGTTGGAGCCACTACAATGGAAGCGGTGGTAGCGCCTGTGCTCCAGGAAAAAAATGCGGTGGTGCAATTAGTATTGCCGGAGTTGCCAAAAAACGCGCTTAGTGTTGAACTGCTTCCGGAATTAATGATAGTGTCTCCATACGCATAAACATGGCAGGGAGGAGTTGGCGCGTTGGTAATCACTACCGAATCACAAAAATAACTTGAACACAGCGAATCCTGCGTGGAAACATACAGGCACACCGGATAGGTTCCGGCATACATATAGGTATGTGTTGCGTTGAATGTGTAGTCATAATAACCATCTCCAAAATCCCAGGAATAAGCAGGTTGATTTCCGCCTGTCGAGGTATTGGTGAATGTGACTACATTGTTGTTCACCGAAAAGGTGAACCCTGCCTGACAGTTTTGGGCTGAGAGGTTGCTCATGGCTTGCACTCCCGCAAACGCTAATGAGCATAGTAAAAGTTTTGTTTTCATTGTTTT
>SCSP01000056.1 GCA_004297845.1 Bacteroidota bacterium
AAGAAATTTACGGAGCAGAACAAAACCAACCTCGATGCCATTTTAAATCCTCTCAAAGAGAACATTACCAGGTTTGAAAAGAAGGTTGACGAAACATACAAAGCAGAAGCCTCCGAACGCAATTCCCTGAAAGGAGAGATCAAGGCTCTAGTAACGCTCAACAAACAGATCAGCGAGGAAGCGAATAACCTTGCCAAAGCGCTTAAAGGCGATACCAAAAAACAGGGCAACTGGGGAGAAATCATCCTGGAAAAAGTGTTGGAGCGCTCCGGGCTTCAGAAGGGCGCTGAATATGAAATGCAGGTGAGCCTGACCGGAGATGACAGTAAACGTGTTCAGCCCGATGCCGTCATTTACCTTCCGGACAAGAAGCACATTATCATTGACGCAAAAGTTTCGCTCGTAGCGTATGAGTCGTTTGTGAATGCACAAACAGATGAAGACCGTGAAAAAAACCTGCAGGCGCATGTTATTTCCGTAAAAAACCATATCAAAGGACTGAGCGAAAAAAATTATCAGACACTAGGTGCGTTGAACACTCCCGATTTTGTTCTGCTCTTTATGCCGATAGAATCTTCCTTCAGTCTGGCTGTGCAGACAGACAATGAACTTTTTAATTACGCATGGGACAGGAAAATTGTGATAGTAAGCCCTTCCACTCTTCTTGCTACCTTGCGAACCATTGCGTCCATCTGGAAGCAGGAAAGGCAAACCCGCAATGCGCTTGAGATAGCAGAAGAAGGTGGAAAATTATATGATAAATTTGTTTTATTCGTAGAGGATCTGATTGGCATCGGAAAAAAAATGGATGAGACCAAGAATATATATACCGAGGCGATGAAAAAACTAAAAGATGGTTCAGGAAATTTAGTGAGAAGAGCGGAAAAAATGAAAACACTTGGAGCAAAAACCACAAAAGAACTTCCTAAAAATTTAATCGAAAGAGCAAGCGAAGAATAATGAGAAACCTTTCAAATCATATCGTCCTTTTCTTTTTATTTTTTTATTGTTCCCTATTTATTTCCCGTTTATCTTCCTGCTCCGGCAGCAATTCTCAATCTGCCGGCAATCAAAATCTTTCCAATAACTACAAAGCTGAAAAAGAAATACTTCATCCAACTTACACGGTTTTTCACCGCACCGGCACCACTTCCGAGTTGCATTTTAAATTAAATTCAAAAGAATTACTTTACAGCAAACAGGCCGGAAATGAAATTTTTACCGCCCGGATCAAAATACATTACAAGCTGATCTCCTCCTACGAGACCAGAGACATTATTGACAGCGCCACGGTTAACCTTTCAGACCCATTTTCCAATACCCCAAAAGATATTATCGGCAAGATAGATTTCAGCGCTACGTTCACCAACAGTTATCTGTTGCAGATAGATATTGCCGATGTAAACAGGAATGTCAGCGCTAAAACATTCATTAACATCGACAAGCTGAACCATAGCGCCCGGCAGAATTTTATTGTGCTCTCGCAAAAGAAAAAGACCCCGATCTTCCGCAATAATACAGGCATGGATGAATATTTGCAGATCAAATACAGAACTCCGGGGGAAAAATTATACGTCCGGTACTACCACCGTGAATTTCCCTTGCCTTCTCCTCCCTTTGCTACCAGCAACATGATGCCCTTCGAGTACCGGGCAGATAGGCTGTTCACGCTTCAGCCGGACGAAAAAGATACTGTTGGATTCAAGTTCAGTGATCCGGGGTTTTATCACATACAGGCAGATACCTTTTCAAAAGAGGGATTAACGCTATACCGGTTTGGCAATGACTTTCCGTATATAAGAAAACCCGAACATTTGCTCGAACCGCTCAGGTACCTGACCTCCAAACAGGAGTTTGAAGCAATGATGGCAAAGAAAAACATAAAGGCAGTTGTAGACAGCTTCTGGGTGGCAGCAGGCGGCAGTCATGACCGCGCGCGGGAATTGGTAAGAAAGTTTTATAACCGCATCGAAAATTGCAATCAGTTTTTCTCGTCTTATCTCGAAGGATGGAGAACAGACCGTGGGCTGATCTACATTGTGTATGGGCCTCCCAACATTGTATACAAATCATCAGATTCCGAAAACTGGGTTTATGGAGTGGAAAATAATTTCAACTCTCTCTCATTCACTTTTTTGAAAGTGATAAATCCGTTTACTGACAACGATTACAGGCTGGAACGCAACCAGACATACAGAACCAGCTGGTTCAGTGCCGTGGATATGTGGAGGCAGGGAAGGGTGTATGCGGAGAAATAAAAACCACCACCCCTCTCCATCTCTCCCCAAAGGGGAGAGGGTTGAAGGAAATGGGGTAGGATAAAGACAACAAAATGCTAAAATCAGGAAGCAACCGGGGGAAAGCACATTTTTTCACCAAGCCCTCAAAAAAAAAATTCACACCCCCCTCTACCTCCCCTGCGGGGAGGCCAGGAGGGGTGAACCTCATCTTCGGCATCCGCCCCGTCATCGAAGCGATCCGTTCGGGAAAGGAGGTGGAAAAAATATTTTTTCAGCAAGGTACAGGCAGCGCGCTGATGGCAGAACTGAATGACGAAATAAAGAAATACAAGATTCCATTTCAGTTTGTTCCGGCTGAAAAACTGAATCATCTGATGAAATCCAAAAATCATCAGGGCGTGGTTGCACAGCTATCCCCTGTTACGTACCGCGATATTGAAGATATTATCCCTGCCGTTTTCGAAAAAGGAGAAGTGCCGCTTGTTATTATTCTTGACCGTATCACAGATGTACGAAATTTCGGTGCCATCAGCCGGAGCGCTGAGTGCGCGGGCGCTCATGCACTGATTATTCCTTCAAAGGGAAGTGCACAGATCAACAGCGATGCCATAAAAACATCGGCAGGCGCCTTGTACCAGATCCCGGTTTGCAGAAGTGAGAACCTGAAACAAACCTGTGACTTTCTGAAAAGAAGCGGACTTCGCATCATCGCCTGCACCGAAAAAACAGACCAAACAATTTACAACACTGATTTTTCACTTCCCACCGCTATTATTCTTGGTTCGGAAGAAGATGGCATTTCGGAAGAATATCTGAAATTTTCTGATGAAAAAACTACGATACCCCTCTTTGGAAAAATCGAGTCTCTGAATGTTTCTGTTTCCGCGGGAATAACTCTTTACGAAGTGGTGAGGCAGAGAAATTTCTCCAAATG